>JBOHQB010000305.1:0-5388 GCA_050731995.1 Candidatus Rokuibacteriota bacterium | reverse complement strand
CTGACCTGCGTGCTGTCGATCAAGGTGCCCGAGCCCAAGTTCTCGTCGCAGACCAAGGACAAGCTCGTCTCCTCCGAGGTGCGGCCGATCGTCGAGGAGATCGTCGCCGAGCGGCTGATGAGCTTCCTCCTCGAGAAGCCGCAGGACGCGCGCATCATCACCGGCAAGATCGTCGACGCCGCCCGGGCGCGCGAGGCCGCGCGCAAGGCGCGCGAGATGACGCGGCGGAAGGGCGTGCTGGAGGGCTTCGGCCTGCCGGGCAAGCTCGCCGACTGCCAGGAGAAGGACCCCGCCTTAAGCGAGCTCTACCTCGTCGAGGGCGACTCGGCCGGCGGCTCGGCGAAGCAGGGGCGCGACCGGCGGACGCAGGCGGTCCTGCCGCTCCGGGGCAAGATCATCAACTCGGAAAAGGCGCGCTACGACAAGGTGCTCTCGCACAATGAAATCCGTCTGCTGATCTCCGCGATGGGCACCGGAATCGGGACCGAGGAGTTCGACCTCACGAAGATCCGCTACTACAAGATCATTCTGATGACCGACGCCGACGTCGACGGCGCCCACATCCGGACGCTCCTGCTGACTTTCTTCTTCCGGCACATGAACGCGGTGATCGAGGCCGGGCACCTCTTCATCGCCCAGCCGCCGCTGTTCAAGGTGAAGAAGGGCAAGGCCGAGCGGTACTTGATGAACGAGCGCGAGTTCGTGGACTTTTTCCTCACCGCGTGGGTCGAGACGGCGAAGGTGAAGGTGCCGGGCACGAAGGCGCCGCTCACCGGCGGCCCGCTGCTCGAGCTGCTGCACGCGGCGGCGGAGCACCAGGCGCTGTTCGCCAAGTTCGTGCGGCGCGGAGTGCCGGCCCCAATCCTGAGCGAGCTGTTGCGCCAGAAGTTCCGCGGCAACAAGCGCGGCACTGGCCACACGGAGATCGCCGCGGCGATCACGGCCGCCGCCGCGGGCGTGAACGGCTTCAGCCTCGAGGTGCAGCCGGGCGACAACGGCGACGGCCATCGGGTGACCATTGCGGGGCCGCCGAGCGTGTCGTTCTCGACGGCGCTGTTCAAGTCAGCGGACTACGCGACGCTGCTCGACCTGTGGGAGACGGTCGCCGGCGCGGCGAAGGGCCCGACGACGATCATCGACGAGCCGGGCGTCGAGCGGCCCGTGAAGGGGCTGGACGGGCTGTTCAAGACGGCGCTGGAGCTCGCGCGCGCCGGGGCCAGCTTCCAGCGCTACAAGGGTCTCGGCGAGATGAACCCGGAGCAGCTCTGGGAGACGACGATGAACCCGGAGACCCGGACGCTGCTCAAGGTGACGATGGACGACGCCGTCGGCGCCGACGAGATGTTCACGGTGCTCATGGGCGACGCCGTCGAGCCGCGCCGGGAGTTCATCGAGAAGCATGCGCTGGACGTCGCGAACCTCGACATCTGATTGACATAAGGGGCCTCGACGGGCCCCCTAAGACCCCCTAAACAGGATTGCGCCGGCAAAGCCGGCGCCCGAAGCGCGCGGACTCGCGCCGGAGCGTCAATGCCGAACGAGCGTCAGGTGCCGGTCCCGATCGAAGAGGAGATGCGGAAGTCGTACCTGGACTACGCGATGTCCGTCATCGTCGGACGCGCGCTCCCGGACATCCGCGACGGCCTCAAGCCGGTCCACCGGCGCGTCCTGTACACGATGCACAGCATCGGGCTCGCCTGGAATCGCGCCTACAAGAAGTCGGCGAAGGTCGTCGGCGAGGTCCTGGGCAAGTACCATCCGCACGGCGACTCGCCCGTGTACGAAGCGCTCGTCCGGATGGTCCAGGAGTTCTCGCTCCGCTATCCGCTCGTGGACGGCCAGGGCAACTACGGGTCGATCGACGGCGATCCGCCGGCGGCGTACCGGTACACCGAGGCGCGGCTGGCGAAGATCGCGCACGAGATGCTGGCGGACATCGACAAGGAGACGGTCGACTTCTCGCCGAACTTCGACGAGTCAGAGCAGGAGCCGACGGTTCTGCCGACGCGTGTGCCGAACCTCCTGGTCAACGGCTCGTCCGGCATCGCCGTCGGCATGGCGACGAACATCCCGCCGCACAACCTGACGGAGGTCGTTGACGCGCTCGTTATGTTGATCGACCGGCCGGGCACGTCGATCGAGCAGCTCATGACGGTCATCAAGGGTCCGGACTTTCCAACGGCCGCCTACATCTACGGCGCCGGCGGCATCCGGGAGGCGTACACGAGCGGGCGCGGCACGATCACGCTGCGCGCGAAGGCGCACGCGGAGAAAATGCGCGGCGGGCGCGAGGCGATCATCATCAGCGAGCTGCCGTACCAGGTGAACAAGGCGACCCTGATCGAGAAGATCTCCGAGCTCTCGAGGGAGAAGAGAGTCGAGGGCATCTCGGAGATCCGTGACGAGTCGAGCCGTGAGGGCATTCGGGTCGTGCTCGAGCTGGGCCGCGGCGAGCTCCCGCAGATCGTCCTGAACCAGCTCTACAAGCACACCCAGATGCAGACGACCTTCGGGATCATCATGCTGGCCCTCGTCAACCGGCGGCCGCAGGTTGTCAATCTCAAGGAGATGCTGGACGCTTTCATCCGCTTCCGGCGCGAGATCGTCACCCGCCGGACGCGCTTCGATCTCACGCGCGCCGAGGAGAGGGCACACATCCTGGCCGGCCTGCGCAAGGCGGTCGAGCACCTCGACATGGTCATCCGCCTGATCCGCCAGGCCGACAGCCCGGACGCCGCGCGGGACGCGCTGATGTCGCGCCTCGAGCTCTCGGAGATCCAGGCCAAGGCGATCCTCGACATGCGGCTGCAGCGCCTCACCCAGCTCGAGCGCCACAAGATCGTCGAGGAGCACGAGCAGACGCTCGCGCTCATCGAGGAGCTGAAGGGCATCCTCGCCTCGGACGCCAAGCTGATGGGGATCATCACGCAGGAGCTGCAGACGGTGAAGGACGAGTACGGCGACCCGCGGCGCACCGAGATCCTCACCGAGACCGCCGAGCTGACGATCGAAGACCTCCTCGCCGACGAGGAGATGGTCGTCACGATCACCAAGGGCGGCTACATCAAGCGCACCCACGTCGAGGCGTACCGGAGCCAGAAGCGCGGCGGCAAGGGCGTGACCGGCATGGAAACGAAGGAGGAGGACGTCGTCGAGGACGTCTTCGTCGCCTCGACGCACTCCTACCTCCTGTTCTTCACCAATCTCGGGAAGGTCCACCGGCTCAAGGTCCACGAGATCCCCGAGGGCGGGCGCCAGGCCAAGGGCAAGGCGATGGTCAACCTCTTGAGCCTCCGCGACGGCGAGAAGGTGGCGACGTGCGTGCCCGTGCGGAACTTCGAGGACGGCGGCCACATCCTGCTCGCGACCCGTCGGGGTGAAGTGAAGAAGACCAAGCTCGATGCCTACGGCCACATCCACAAGGGCGGCATCCAGGCGATGGATCTCGAAGAGGGCGACGAGGTCATCAGCGCCCGCAAGACCGACGGCACGCGCGAGGTGATGATCGCCACCAAGCTCGGCATGATCATCCGGTTCTCGGAGGAGGAGATCCTCGCCAAGAGCCGGGGGGCCGGCGGCGTGCGCGGCATCGACGTCGAGGAGGGCGACGCGGTCATCGCCGCCGACGTCGTCCAGGAGGGCGCGCTGATCCTCACCGTGACCGAGCGCGGCTACGGCAAGCGAACGCCCCTCGAGGAGTACCGCCTGACCGGCCGGGGCGGCAAGGGCATCATCGACATCAAGACCGGTGGCCGGAATGGCAACGTCGTCGGCATGCTCCAGCTGCGCGGGGGTGACGACATCCTGATCATCACGACGAAGGGCAAGATGATCCGGATCCACGCCGACGAGGTGTCGTCGCAGGGCCGCAACACGATGGGCGTGCGCATCATCGAGATCGACGCGGACGACCGGGTCGGCTCGCTCGCGCGCGTCGAGGCGGAGCAGAGCCAGCCCGAAGGGCAGTAGTCGCGGTGCTCGACCTCCGGCTGATCCGCGAGCAGCCCGATGCGGTACGGCGTGGGCTCGCCACCAAGGGCGGCGCAGAGCTGGTTGCCGAGGTCGTCGCGCTCGACGCCGAGCACCGCCGGCTCCTCCGCGAGACCGAAGACCTCAAGGCGCTCCGCAACCGGGCCTCCGAGGCGATCGGCCAGGCCAAGCGTCGTGGCGAGGACGCCGGGGCCGAGCAGGCGCGGATGCGCGAGGTCGGCGAGCGCGTCAAAGCGCTCGACGCGGAGCTCAGGGCCGTCGACGAGCGCGTCGAGGCGCTCGCGCTCCAGCTGCCGAACCTGCCGCATCCGTCCGTGCCTGAAGGCAACGGCGAGGACGGTAACGTCGAGGTCCGCCACTGGAGCGAGCCGCGGACCTTCGGCTTCCAGCCCAAGCCCCACGAGGAGATCGGCGCCGCGCTCGGCCTGGACCTCGAGCGCGCGTCGCGGATCGCCAAGGCGCGCTTCGCCGTGCTCTGGGGGGGCATGGCGCGGCTCGAGCGCGCGCTCGCCCAGTTCATGCTCGACCTCCATACGCGCGAGCACGGCTACACCGAGATCTGGGTGCCCCACCTCGTCAACGGCGACACGATGCTCAAGACGGGCCAGCTGCCGAAGTTCGAGGAGGGCCTCTTCAAGACCATCGAGGCCGACGAGGGCCGCGCGCTCTATCTGATCCCGACTTCCGAGGTGTCGCTCACCGCGCTGCATTCGGGCGAGGTGCTGGCCGAGGCGACGCTGCCGCGCCGGTACACCGCCTTCACGCCGTGCTACCGGCGCGAGGCCGGGACGTACGGCAAGGACATGAAGGGCATCTACCGCCAGCACCAGTTCGACAAGGTCGAGCTCGTGAAGCTCACGACGCCGGCACGATCCTACGACGAGCTGGAATCGCTGGTCGCGAGCGCCGAGACGGTTCTCCGGCGGCTCGAGCTCCCGTACCGTGTGGTCGAGCGCTGCACGGCCGATCTCGGCTTCAGCGCGGCGAAGGGCTACGACATCGAGGTCTGGCTGCCCGGCCAGGGTCGCTACCGTGAGATCTCCTCGTGCTCGAACTACGACGCCTTCGGCGGCCGCCGCCTGGACATCCGCTACAAGCCGTCCGCGGGCGGCAAGCCCGAGCACGTGGCGACGCTCAACGGCTCGGGCCTCGCCGTCGGGCGCACCGTGATCGCCGTCCTCGAGAACTACCAGGAGTCGGACGGTAGCGTGACGATTCCGGCGGCGCTGCGCCCGTACATGGCCGGGCTCGAGCGCCTGACGCCCGCGACGTAGCGCCGTCCGCACGGGAACCCGGTACACGTGCATCTGCGTTACGCAGATGCGAGACGGAGCTTCGACAAGTTCCTGGGGCGAAGACGCCTGAAACCGAGCGTCCGGGGCATTGCCGAACGCCCAA
>JBOHQB010000304.1:0-12761 GCA_050731995.1 Candidatus Rokuibacteriota bacterium | reverse complement strand
AGCGGACGGACGAGGGGGAGCCCGTCCACAGCTTCCAGTCGCTCCTGCGCCATCTGCGGACCATCGTGAAGGATCGCATCCGCCTGAAGTCAGACCCGGCGATCGAGTTCGACAAAATCACGATGCCAACCCCGCTCCAGCAGCGCGCCCTCGATCGGCTCGGAGTCTCCCTCACCCTGTAGCCAGAACGCTCGGCCACCGAGACATGCCTTCGTCAAGAAAATCAACACCATACACTCTTGGGCGAGGGGGAACTTCGGGCTAGTTCGTCAGCAACGTCCTTGCTTGGCGAGTCCCGGCGGGCAGCCTTTGCCTTTGCCCTCGCCCCGTCCCCAGTGCTCCTCGCGTTCTCGCCACTGACGCTCATGGGCTTCTTCGCGCCACTCACGGCCGTAGGCAGGCGCCCACTGTGGCGGGCCCTCATGATGCGAGGCCTTCCAGTGCCCGGGAGGGTGGCGGTAGTAGCGGATCGGGACTCGGAGAATCGGCACCGGAACGTGCACGGGCTCCACGACGACCCACGGACCGGTCCAGGTCGGTCCGACGTGCCATCCGCTCTCCACGAAGACCCAGTAACGACTCGAATAGAAGAAGACGTTCGCCGGCGCGCGAGGGGCGTAGTAGACGGGGGCTCCTGCAATCACCTCGAGGACCGGCGGTCCCGGCAGGTGGATCCCGATGTCGATGCCCACCCGCACTTGGGCACACACCGGTGCAGCAGTGGCGGCCACGACCAGCATCCCGAGGACAAGTCGCTTCATCGAGTCGTGCTTCCGGCTGGCGGCGTTTCGGTCTGCGTGTTCGGATTACGCGGATTGTTCTTCGTGTTGATCTTCTCCTGCGCGTTGTCGATTCCATTCTCGACACCCGTCGGATTCGCCCTCTCCCGGGCGCGGTCGAGCCCCCGGACGGCGCCGCCAGCATTGCTGCCGGCGTTGGCGCCGGCGTTCCCGCCGACGTTGCCGTGTCCCCCGGCGCCGACGCCCGCACCACCCGGTCCCTTGGCATTCGAAGGACTCGCCAGGCCAAGAAGCGTGATACTCGCGACGAACAGCACGCAGATCATTGTTCGCATGACACCGTCCGTCTCATGGGACAGGCATTCCGTATGCCACCTGAAGGCTGCTGCGTTCTCAAGGGGTTGCGCCCTGGACTTGTCAGAAAGCGTCCAACCCGTGTCAGTTCTACCATGTAAAACGTACACCAGCCTCCCTGTCAACTGTCCGGCCGACAGGAGCGCGCGCTTTCCCGTCCGCCGGCCTCGATGCCCATCTCGAAGATGCTCCGACTCCCGTGCCAGTGAAGGGGCATCCGAGTCAGTCCAGGTCGAGCGTCGCTTTCAGGCCTTCTTCAACGGCCACCAGCAGGGCCGCCGGCAGAAGGCCGGCGCGTTCGGCCAGCTTCGTCCGATCGAGCGTCGTCACCTGGTGGCACAACGCAACGCTTGCTCTCGGCAGACCGCCGGTGCCGGCCGGCAGCGACACCGCGCTGGGCCCTCGTTGCGCCTGCGTCTCGGACGTGGAGACGGGGACCACAACCACCGAGCGCCACAATGGCGTGAGGTTGAACCCGTCATTCGAAACGATGATCACGGGCCGGCGGCCTCGTTGCTCTGGGCCTGACCGTGGCTTCAGCTCGGCCCAGAAGATCTCGCCCCGCTTCACCGCTTCAGCCGGCGGGTCTTCGTCGACGGTCGATCGCTCCGCTATACCTCGAGTGAGGCGGCCTCGAGGTCCGCGTCCAGATCATCCCGGGTACCCGCGACCCTTGCCGCATACGCGGCGATCGCCTCACGCACCATCGTCTTTCGCCGCTGCCGCAGCCAGCTTTCGATGGCATACCTCGCAAGAGTGGTCGCAGGCTGCTTGGTTTGCGCGGCTGCGTTCCGCAAGCGCCGGTAGACGGGTGCCGGTAGCGGCAGGTAAAAGTTGCGCATCGTCGCGGGTGGAATGCCACGAATGCTGCCATACATTCATGGCATCGACGAGCGGTCAGTCCGGCCTGCTTGAGCCAGTGACTCACGCGCCAACGCCGGGAGGAGACAGGTACAGGAGATCGTAGTTGCCCACGCCCTCGGGATGCTGGCGTGCGAGTGCCTCGAGCATCGTCACGATCTGAGCGAACTCGGATCCCCGAACATGAGGTGAACACACGACGATTCCGGCGTGGGGGTGTTGCTCGCGCACCCGCACATTGGCGAGGGCGCGGAAATCGCGACCATTTCGCGTGACCAGCACGCGTTGCTCGCGTGTTGCGCAGGCGAGCTGCTCACGGTCGGATACACCGATCATGCCCGCCTCGTGGGCGCTCACGGCGTCGAAGCCTCGCGTACGAAGCAGCTGAGCGATGATGGGCGATAGGTCCTCGTCGAGGTAGAACTTCACGCCAAGCCGGAGGCGGCGTTGGCGTTGTCAGCGATCAGTTGATCGATCTCGGTCCGCCATGCGTTGTAGTAGAGAAGAGCCGCCTTGACCTGCGCCGGGGTAAGCACGGGCAGGGCATCCCTGAGCTTTCGCTCGTCCCGCCCCTCCGCGAGGTAGTCCCGGATGACCTCCCACACGGCAAGGCCCGTCCCCGCGATCTTGGCCTCACGCCCGGCTGGCTCGTCGGCGAAGTAGATGCCAGGGCACTGACGGGTGCGGAGTGTCTCGTCGAGCAGGTCCTGAACCACTTCAGAGAACGGGCGCCGACTGCGACGGGCGATCCGCTCGACCTGTTCCCGGATCCACGGGCGAAACCGTACCGAACGAGGGGCCGAGCTGCGGGACGTCTTACGGGCCATGGTGAACTACATTGTATGCTTCTGTAGTTCAACGGGCAAACCGCAGCCCTTACTTCAGAATGGGCTATCCCCTTGCCGGAATCGAGTTCTGAGACCCCCTGCTCGATCTTCGCCAGGAGAACCAGAACTCGAGGGATGCCTCCTCGAGGTCCTCGTCGAGGTCATCAGGACTGCCTGCGACGTCTGCTGCGTACGCGGCGATCGCCTCTCGCCGGTGCTGCAGCCAACGCTCTATGGCCTACCTCGACGGCATGGCACCAACAATGCCACGGGTTGATGGCATCATCCCCAAGCATGAGGCATGAATACCGGGTCAGCGCCGCCGCCGCTTCTTCGTCTGAGGTCGGGCGCGCGCCGGTGCGGGCGAGCGGTGCCGGCCGCCATCGAGCGTCAGCAGCGGCCCGTAGAGGTCCGGCCGGCGGTCGCGGAAGAACCCCATGCTCGCGCGGAAAGCGCGCGCCGCCTCGAGATCCAGATCCGCGGTCAGCACCGCCTCCGATGACTCGTCCGACTGCGCTAGCACCTCGCCCGTGTAGTCGGCGATGAACGAGCGCCCATAGAACGTCTGCTCGCCCTCGCGCCCCACGCGGTTCGCCGCCGCGACGTAGCACGAATTCGATACTGCGTGACCAAGCATCGCCCGCTGCCACATGGCGCGCGTGTCGAGCGGCCCGGCCTCCGGAGGCTCGGAGCCGATGGCCGTCGGATAGAGCAGGATCTCCGCGCCGCGGAGCGCCCAGCAGCGCGCCGGCTCGGGAAACCACTGGTCCCAGCAGATGCCGACGCCGATGCGGCCGTGGCGCGTCTGCCAGGGCTTGAAGCCCGAGTCGCCGGGGTTGAAGTAGAACTTCTCCTCGTAGCCCGGACCGTCGGGGATGTGCGATTTGCGATAGACGCCGAGGCGCCGGCCGTCGGCGTCGATCACGGCGACGCCGTTGAAGTGCGCCTGGCCGGACCGCTCGAAGAAGCTGACGGGCAGGACGACCTCGAGCTCCGCCGCGAGGCGCTCGAAGCGGCCGAGGTACGGATGGCGGCGCGCGTCGTGGGCGAGCGCGAAGTGCTCCTCGAGCTCCGACTGCGGAAAGTAGCGCGTCGCGAAGAACTCGGGCAGCAGCACGATCCGGACGCCGCGGGCTGCGGCCTCGCGCACGAGCCGCTCGGCGCGGTCCAGGTTCGACTCGACCGACTCGGCCATCGCCATCTGGACGACCGCGATCCGGACCATCACCCTCTCCACAGCGCGCCCGCCGGCTGGGGCTGGGTCAGGCAGTGGAAGGCGCCGCCGCCGATGAGAAGCTCGCGGGCCGACAGCCCGATCACTTCGCGTCCGTGGAAGAGCGGGCGCAGCCGTCCGAGCGCCGGCGCGTCGTTGGCGTCGCCGAACTGGGGCACGACGACGAAGCCGTTGCCGATGTAGAAGTTCGCGTACGAGCCCGGCAGACGCTCGCCGTCGGGGCCGATGCCGAGGTGCGGCACCGCCAGGGCGACGACCCGGTACCCGACTCGATCGCTGCGCCGCGTACCGGACAGTCGTACGAGGTTGTCGACCAGTGCCGCGCGGTTCGGGTCGGCCGGGTGGGGCTCGACGCTGCAGACGATGGTGTCGGCATCCGTGAAGCGCGCGAGCGTATCGACGTGACCGTCGGTATGGTCGCCCTCGAGCCCGCGCTCGAGCCAGATCACGCGCTCGACGCCGAGGTAGTCACGCAGCAGCGTCTCGTAGTCCGCCTCGCCCAGCTGGGGATTGCGCTTGGGATGGAGCAGGCACTGGCGCGTGGTCAGCGCTGCGCCCTGGCCGTCGACCTCGATCGCCCCGCCCTCGAGCACGACCTCGAGGCGCCACGGCCGGACGCCGAGCGCCCGGGCCATCGCCTGCGGCGCCTCGGTGTCGCGCGCCCACTCGAACTTCTGCCCCCAGCCGTTGAACGCCCAGTGCACGAAGCTCACGCGGCCGGCCCTGTCGCGCACGAACGTCGGCCCGTTGTCCCGCAGCCACGCGTCGTCGAGTGGCACGCGCACGAAGCCGACGGGAAGACCGGCCAGACGCCGCCGCGCGTCGTCCTCGGCCTCGGCGTCGCGCACGAGGAGCCGGACGGCCTCGAAGCGCGCGACGGTGTGGACGAAGGCCGCCATCTCCCGGCGCACGCCCTCGAGCCGGCCGAACCAGAGCTCGTCGTCGAAGGGCCACGCGGCCCACGTGGCGGCGTGCGGCTCCCACTCGGCGGGGGCCCGGAACCCCAGATCGCGCGGCGTCGGCAGCGTCACTGGACGGAGTAGTTCCACTCGATCCGGTAGACGCGATCGCCGCGGAAGAAGAACTCGACGGTATCGGGGAATCCGTCGGCGTAGAGGTAAAGATAGCGCGCCTGCGTCAGCTCCTGTGGCTCGCCGAGGACCTGCTCGACCCGGCGGCGCTCGGCGCCCACGGTGAGCGCCCGGGGCAGGGGAACGCCGTCGCCTGTGACGAGGACACGGCGGAGCGGGGACGAGCCCCCTGTCGGGGACGAGCCCCCAGCCGCTCCGGCGATCACGCCGAGCGTCACGCCGGCATACGCGAGGTCCTCCACGCGGTCGCGCAGGTCGGGGTGGGTGTGGCGCGGCAGGCTCCGCGCCTCGGTCGCGACCGGTGCGCCGAGCCGTCGCTCGATCTCGGCCCGGGTCCGGCCGAAGAGCGCGCGCGGCGCGTCGATGATCTCGTCCACGCGCGCGATGTCGGTCGGCCCGATCGCGTCCGCCGCCCCGGTCACGGCCGGAGCGAGAGCCAGCAGCACGAGCGCGACACGCACGCGCATGCGCCTATCGCACGTCGAGCAGGTCGCGGAGCCCGTCGCCCACGAGGTTGATCGCCAGCACCGTCGCCGCGAGGAAGAGGCCCGGGAAGAGGATGATCCAGAACGCCAGCTGCACGTACGCGCGCCCCTCCGCCATGATGTTGCCCCACGACGGGATGTGCGGCGGCGTGCCGGCGCCGAGGAACGACAGGTACGCCTCGAACAGGATCGCCGAGGCGCAGATGTAAGTGCCCTGCACGATGAGCGGCGCGACGAGCGCCGGCAGCACGTACCGCAGCAGAATCCGCGGCGTGCCGACGCCGAGGGCGCGGGCGCCCTCCACCATCAGCGCCTCGCGCAGCGAGAGCACCGAGGCGCGCACGAGCCGCGCGACCCGCGGGATCTCGGGAATCACGAGCGCGATGATCACGTTCTGCACCGAGGCCTTCATGAGCGCCATCAGGGCGAGTGCCAACAGGATGGCCGGGATCGCCATGACGCCGTCGAGCACGCGCATCGCGACCATGTCGAGCCGCCGGTAGAAGCCGATGACGAGGCCGAGCGCGGTGCCGAGCAGGAGGCTCACGACCGAGACCGCCGCGCCGACCGTCAGCGAGACGCGCGAGCCGTAGACGGTCCGGGTGTAGATGTCGCGGCCGAAGTTGTCGGTGCCGAACCAGTGCGCGCGCTCCGGCCGCTGCAGCCGCTCCACGGGCCGCATCTCCTGGGGATCGCCCGTCCACCAGAGCGGCGCGAGGACCCCGGCGAGGACCAGCACGGCCAGCGCCGCGAGGCCGGCGACGAGGGTCGGGTGGCGCGCCACGAGCCGGCGCGCCGAGGCGATGCGGCCCGCCCGCGGCGGGAGCGCGTCGAGGGCGTACTCAGTAGCGGATGCGGGGATCGAGGAAGACATAGAGCACGTCGATCGTGAGGTTGACGAGCACGTAGACGATGGAGACGACCAGGATCACGCCCTGGATCACCGGGTAGTCGCGACGGATGATCGCGTCCACGGTGAGCCGGCCGAGCCCGGGCAGGGCGAAGACGCTCTCCGTGACGACGGCGCCGCCGATCAGCAGCGCAAAGCCGATCCCGATGATCGTCACGATCGGCAGCGACGCGTTCTTGAGCGCGTGGCGGAGCAGCACCGGCGTCGGGGCCAGGCCCTTGGCGAAGGCGGTGCGGATGTAGTCCTCGGCGAGGACCGTCAGCATGCTCGCGCGGGTCATCCGGGCGACGAGGGCCATGTAGACGACCGACAGCGTGCACGCGGGCAGGATCAGGTGGCGCAGGCACGGCCAGAGCCCCTCGGCGAGCGGCCGGTAGCCCTGCACGGGCAGCCAGTGGGCCGTGATCGAGAACACGAAGACGAGCAGGAAGCCGAGGTAGAAGACCGGCATCGAGAAACCCGAGACGGCGAAGATCATCACGGCGCGGTCGACCCACGAGCCCTTCTTCCACGCCGCGAGCACGCCGATCGGCACGCCGACGCCCACGCTGATCGCCAGCGCGAAGAGGGTGAGGGTGATCGTCGCCTCGGCGCGCTGGCCGATGAGCTTCGTGACCGGCAGCCCGGAGAAGATCGAGGTACCGAGATCGCCGCGCACGATGCGGCCGAGCCAGATGCCGACCTGGGCGAGGAACGGCTGGTCGAGACCGAGCTTGGCGCGAATGCGCGCGATGTCGTCGGTCGTCGCGTAGTCGCCCGCGATGATCGTCGCCGGGTCGCCCGGCGTGACGTGCAGGAGTCCGAAGACCGCGATGGCCACCACCCCCACGACGGGGATGGTGGCCATCAGGCGTTTGACGATTTCCGGCAGCATCTACGCGATGGACACGTTCCAGAAGAGGGGGGCGATGAACTTGAGAATGCCCTGCACGTTCTTGCGATGCGCCGTCGGCAACACGTACTCGCCCCACGGGACGTAGGCCACCTCGTCCAGGGCGACCTTCTGGATCTCATCGGCGAGCTGCTTGCGGCGCGCCTGGTCGGTCGTGCGCACCCAGTCGGTGATGAGCTTCTCGAGCTGCGGAATCTCCGGCCAGCCGAACCAGGCGCCCGGGCCCGCCCCCGACACGCCGAAGTGCACGGCCGGGCTGATCACGTCGGCCGCCATCCACCACGTGTGGAGGACGTTCCAGCCGCCCTTGTCGGGCGGCTCCTTGCGCGCCCGGGTGGCGAGGTTCGTCGACCAGTCCATCGCCTTCAGCTCCACGTTGAACCCGACGGATGTCAACAGTTCGCGCGTCACGAGCGCCGCGCCGTTCAGCAGCGCGATGTCGGTCACGTGGATGACCGTCACGGGCCGGCCGTCGTAGCCTGACTCCTTGACGAGCTGGCGCGCCTTCTCGAGGTTCTGCTTCGCGAGCCCCTCGGCGCCCGCCTTGCTCGAGTACGGCCCGTTGCAGGCGAAGACGGACGGGCACGTCCGGTAGTACTTCGCGACGCCGATCGCCGCCTGCAGATAGGTCTCCTGGTTCATCATGTACACGAGCGCCTGCCGGGCCTTCTTGTTGTTGAAGGGCGGGTGGAGGTGATTCGGCCGGAGCCAGCCCTGCGTGCCCAGCGGGTCCGGCAGGAACGTGCTGAGCGCCGGGTTCTGCTCCATCTTCGGGACGAAGTCGAGCGGCGGGATCTCCCACCAGTCGACCTCGCCCGCGGCGAGCGCCGCCGCCGCCGTGGCGTGATCGGGGAGGTAGCGCCAGATCACCTTGTCGAGGTACACCTTCTTGCCGCCGGTCGAGCCGCTCGGCGCCTCGTTGCGCGGCACGTAGTCGGGGTTCTTCACGTAGACGACCTGGTTGCCGGGCTGCCACTCGTCCTTGACGAAGCGGAACGGCCCCGAGCCGACGATCTCCTTCATCTGCTCGTCGGCGGAGGTCGCGGCGAGCCGGGCGGGCATCATGAAGGGGGTGTTGCTCGACGGCTTGCCGAGGGCGTCCAGCACGGGGCCGAATCGCTCGCCCAGCTCGAGGGTGAACGTCTTCCGGTCCGCGGCCGTGATCTTCGCCGTGTGGGCCATCAGCAGGCGGCCGAACCGGTCCTTCTTGCCCCAGCGCTTGAGCGACTCGACGCAATCCTCGGCGACGACCGGCTGGCCGTCGTGCCACTTGAGCGAGTCGCGGAGCGTGAACGTGTACTTCATCCCGTCCTTCGAGACGGCGTACCGGTCCACCATCTGCGGCTTGATCTGCAGCTTCTCGTCGGTCCCGAAGAGCGTGTCGTAGACGAGATAGGAATGGTTGCGCGTGATGTAGGCGGTGGTCCAGACGGGATCGAGGATCTTGAGATCGGCCTGGGCGACGAAGCGGATCGTCCCGCCACCCTTCTGCGCGTGCACGGCGGGCGCCGACACGGTCGCGGCGGCTGCGGCGGCCGTCGCGCCCGCGACGAACTGTCTGCGGCTGAGATGCGTCATGGCGGTTCCTCCTGCGCGAGCGAGTGTGCGGGGATAGTAGCATGGGGGTCCGATGCAGCGCCGCTGCGCGTGGGCCGCCGAGGAGCCGAACCGCACCTATCACGACTGCGAGTGGGGCGTGCCGGTCCGGCGCGACCGGCGCCTCTTCGAGCTCCTCGTGCTCGAGGGCGCGCAGGCGGGGCTCAGCTGGACGACGGTCTTGAAAAAGCGCGCGGGCTACCGGCGCGCATTCGCCGGCTTCGATCCGGTCAAGGTCGCGCGCTTCGGGCCGGCGCGCGTCGGGCGCCTGCTCGCCGACGCGGGCATCATCCGCCACCGCGGCAAGATCGAGGGCGCGATCGCCAACGCGCGCGCGCTGCTCGCGGTGCGGCGGGCGCACGGCGCGTTCGCGCGCTGGATCTGGTCCTTCGTCGGCGGCCGGCCGGTCCAGACGCGCCCGCGTACGCGCCGCGAGGTCCCCGCGCAGACGGCGACGTCGCGCGCGATGAGCCGCGAGCTCCGCCGCCGCGGCTTCACGTTCGTCGGCCCTACGATCTGCTACGCCTTCATGCAGGCCAGTGGCATGGTGAACGACCACACCGCGGACTGCTTCCGTCAGCGCCAGGTCGCCCGCCTCTCGCGTGCCCGCCTCTCACGTGGTGGTATAACAGGCTGAGCCAGGGAGGGTTCCATGCCCAACATCACGATCCAGTGGTACGCGGGCCGCACTGATCAGCAGAAGCGCGAGATCACGGCGGCGATCACCGACGCGATGGTCACGATCGGCAAGACGACGGCGGACCAGGTCCACATCGTCTTCCAGGACGTCGAGAAGTCGAACTGGGGCAACAAGGGCAAGCTCGCGAGCGACGGGTAGGGGGCGGCACGATGCGTGGCGCGCGGATCCGCGTTCTGGCCGGGGCCGTCCTCCTCGTCGCGCTGGCGCCGCCGGCATGGGCCGGCGGCTCGAACTACGGGGTCGCGCCCGGCAGCCGCCCGGCCCTCGACGGCAAGGTGTCGGAGTGGCCCGTGCCGACGCCGAAGTTCGCGCGCGATCCGGCGGCGGCCCCGGACGGCAACATCTACATCGCCGTGATGCACGGCAACAAGATCGCCCGCTTCGAGACGAAATCGCAGGCCTTCAAGGAGTGGGACCTGCCGCCGGGCGCGCACCCGCACGGGCTCCTCGTGGACCGGAGCGGCCTCGTCTGGTACACGGGCAACGGCAACGGCACGATCGGCCGTCTCGATCCCGCCACGGGCAAGGTCACCGAGTTCAAGACGCCGTCGGGGGGTGGCGCGCCGCACACGCTCGTCATCGACGACGCGCAGACGACGATCTGGTTCACGCTGCAGCGCGGCGACAAGATCGGACGCCTCGACGTGAAGACCGGGCAGATCACGGAGTTCAAGACGCGCAACGGCCCGTACGGGATCGCCCTCGACAAGGCCGGCCACGTCTGGTTCTGCCAGCTGGGCGGGGACTCCCTCGGCCGGCTCGACCCGAAGACCGGGACCGTGAGCGAGTACCCCATGGGCGACGGCTCGCGTCCCCGCCGCATGGCGACGGCGCCCGACGGCTCGCTCTGGGTGACCTTCTTCGGCAACGGCAAGCTCGCCCGGGTCGACCCCGCCACGGGCAAGATCGCGCGGCTCTACGATCTGCCCGCCGGCGCCTCGGGCGGCCCGTACGCCGTCAACGTGGACGCCGCGGGGCTGGTCTGGGCCAACGAGATCTCGACCGACACCGTCGTGCGTCTGGACCCCGGGAGCGGCACGATGCGCGTCTTCCAGCTCCCGTCGAGGGGCGTCGGCATCCGCAAGATGGTCGTGGACGCCCAGGGACGCCTCTGGTACATGGGCAGCCACAACGGGCGCCTGGGCCTCGTCGAGTGAGGGGCGCCTGATGGGCACGCGTGTCCGGGTCGCCGCCGTCGCGGACGTCCCCGCGGGCACGGGGCGTGTCGTCGAGGCCGGCGGGCGCGCGCTGGCGCTCTTCAACGTGGACGGCACCTTTCACGCGCTCGACAACACCTGCCCTCATCGCGGCGGACCGCTCGGGGAAGGGGATCTCGACGGTCCGATCGTGGTGTGCCCCTGGCACGCCTGGCGCTGGGATGTGACGACCGGCGTCAACGCCAACAACCCTGCGGTCACGGTCGCGCGCCTGCCCGTGAGCGTGGAGGCAGGGGAGGTCTTTGTCGAGGTGCCCTAGGACCCGGGACCCGGAGCCTCCCGGCTAGGGCTATACTTCCGCCACAGGCTGCACATTCGTCCCACAGGGGGTAGGCCGATGCGTCGATCCGTCGTGTTCGTTGCTCTCGGCTTCGCGCTCGTTGTCACCGCCGGACCCGCCTTCGCCAGCTCGTGCCCGAAGCTGGTCGCGCAGATCAACGCGGCAACCGGGCAGCGGTTCGACCCCACCGCGGCCGCGGCAAAGGTGAAGGCTCAGGAGGGCGCCGCGCTGCACGCCGCCGGCAAGCATCCGGAGTCCATGAAGGTCTTGCAGGAAGCGCTCGCGAGCCTCGGCATCAAGTAGCCGCGCGCGGCCGGGCGCGCCGCTCCGAGCGGCACGCCCCGGTCGCGGCCTCCGTCCGATCGCAGAGAAGTTGCCCGCCCCGCGCGATGTCGGCGCTAGCATGAATCGGGTGAACGCACTCTCCGATGTGCCGCTCCTGGCCGTCGCCGCGCTCGTCGTGGCGCTGGCGTTGTGGGGCGGCTGGCGGCTCTATCAGCGATGCCCGCACTGCGGGAGGCTCGCGCGGCGCGTGAGGGTCGGGTGGCGACGCTGCGGCCACTGCGGGCGGCAGTACCGGAAGGGGCTCAAGCTACGATGAAAGCACTGCTCAGGTTCTTTGGACTCCTGGCGGCGGCGGATCCCGAGGCGCCGGCGTACGTGCCGCCGGCCGGGGCGAAGACGACCATCGGGTCGGACGTGATCCTCAAGGGCGAGCTGACGGGCTCGGGCACGCTCGTCATCCTGGGCCGGTTCGAGGGCGATATTGGTCTGGACGGCACGCTGCACGTCGGGCCCGACGCGCACGTCGACGCCAACATCAATGCGGACGCGATCGTGGTCGCGGGCCTGGTGCGCGGCAACCTCTCGGCGGACACGCGCGTGGAGATCCTCTCGGGCGGGTCGCTGACCGGCTCGGTCAAGAGCGGCAGCTTCGCCGCCGCTGACGGCGCCTCGGTCAAGGGTGAGGTCTGGGTCGAGCGCGTGGCGCCGGCAGTCGAGGAGCCCGCGTGACTCTGCCGTCCACCCGGACCATCGTCACGACGGCGGCGACGGTCGTCCTCGTCGCCGCCCTCGGGGCCGGCGGCTGGTGGTGGCAGAGGGCCGAGCAGCGCAAGGCCCTTGCCCAATGGGCCCAGGTCGAGACCCGCCTGATCACCGCGCGCGGGCCCCAGGGGACGCCCGAGCAACGGGCGGCCCTCGTCACCGAGGTCGAGCAGTTCCTGGCCTCTAACCGGTCCTCCGCGGTCGCCCCGCTGGCCGCCTACGACCTCGGCAACCTCCGCTTCGCCACGGGTCAGTACGCGGCAGCCCGGGTCGCCTACGAGCTCGCGCTGGCTCGGGGGGCGAGCCCGACCATCCGGACCCTGGTCCGATCGGAGCTCGCGGCGACCTGGGAGGCCGAGCGCGACTTTGCCAGAGCCGCCGACCTCCATCAGGGGCTCCTGGCTGACCTCCAGCCAAAGGATTTCCTCTACGAGCAGACGTTGCTCGATCTCGCCCGGAACCAGGCGCTCGCCGGTCGGCGCGATCAGGCGGTGGCGACCTACCAGCGGGTGTTGAAGGACCTGCCG
>JBOHQB010000303.1:0-3603 GCA_050731995.1 Candidatus Rokuibacteriota bacterium | reverse complement strand
CTCGTCGCGCGCGGCGCGCACCCGTACCTGGTCTTCATGGCGGAGCTGCGGCTCCGCATGGACGCCGGGACGACGGCGTTCGAATACTTCTGAGCCGGGGGGAGACGGGATGACGACCGAGGAGTGGTTCGACGCGCTGACGGCGGAGCTGCTCGCGCAGAGCCCATTCCGGCGCTCCGAGTACTTCAAGCGCTTCGCCTCCGGCGATCTGAGCCGCGACCAGGTCTGGGGGCACATCGCCCAGCACTACCTGCTCATCGCCTGGTTCCCGCGGATCTTCAGCGGTATCCACACGCGCTGCGAGGATCTGGAGGTCCGCAAGGACTGCGCACGCCATCTTCTCGTCGAGGACCTCGGCTACTTCGAGGGAAAGGTCGGCGGCACGCCCGACCACGACGAGCTGTTCCGGCGCATCGGCGACGATCTCGGGTACCCGCGCGAGTCGTACGCGCGGATAGAGGCCGTGCCCGAGATGACCGCCATCGTCGACTTCTTCCGCCGGCTCGCCCACGAGATGCCGTGGAACGCGGCCCTCTGCGCGACGGCGCTGCTGGAGGAAGAGGTCGTCGAGATCGCGCGCACGGTGGGCAGCGCCCTCGTCCGGCACTACGGAGTCCGGCCCGAGTGGGGCGGAACGAACTACACCGTCCACGAGGCGATCGAGAGGGAAGAGTCGGGCGAGACGAAGAAGACGATCCTCAAGCACATCGTGACGCCCGACGACCGGCGGGCCGCGGAGGCGGCGATGCGCGAGATGCACCGGCTGCTCGAGGTCTATGCCGACGGCCTCGCGCGCCGCCACCTCGCCGGAGGGAGACGCTGATGGATCTGGAGGGGCTGCTCACGCAGCGCGTGGCCCGGTTCGTGGACCGCCGGGGCGACTGGGACGCGTTCGCCGACGCGCGGGTCGAGGGCTATCGCCGCGCCCAGCACCGGTTCATCGGCTCGGGCGCCTCGGGCAAGATCGATCCGAGCGCCATCCCTGCCGAGCACTTCACGCTGAGCGTCATGTTCGTTCCGCCCGGGCAGGGCAACGCCGCGCACCGCCACGAGGTCGAGGAAGTCTTCTTCATCCTGCAGGGCAAGGTGCTCGTCTTCTTCGAGGACGGCGCCGGCGGGCGCGTCGAGGCGGTGCTCGGACCGTGGGACTGCGTGTCCTGCCCGGCCGAGGTGATCCACGGCTTTCAGAACGTCGGGCTCGAGGGAGCCTATCTTCAAGTTCTGCTCGGCCGCGCGAAGCCGGAGCTGATGACCTACGCCGACGCGGGGCTGGAGGCGCGGCGCGATGAGCATCTCCGGGCGCCCGCTTAAGCGGAAGGAGGACGCCCGCCTCCTGCGCGGCGGCGCGCGCTACCTCGACGATCTGACGCTGCCAGGCCTGCTCCACCTCGGCGTCGTGCGCAGTCCCCACGCCCACGCCCGCGTGAAGAGCGTGGACGCCTCGCCGGCGCTGCGCCTCGCGGGCGTGACTGCGGTGCTGACGCTCGCCGATCTACCCGCGCTCGCGGCAGCGTCGGTGCCGCCGCTCATCGCCGAGAAGCGGTTCCCGCCTTACCGGCATCCGATTCTCGCCGGCGACCGTGTCCGGCACGTGGGCGAGGCGCTCGCCGTCGTCCTCGCCGACAGCGCGTATGGCGCGGCGGACGGCGTCGCCGCGGTGGAGGTCGAGTACGAGCCGCTCGCGGCCGTCGTTCGGGCCGCCGACGCCCTAAAGCCCGCGGCGCCGCGCGTGCACGAGGAGTGGCCGGGCAACCTCTGCTCGACGACGGTGGGCGGTTGCGGCGACGCGGCGGCGGGGCTCGTGACGGCGGACGTCGTCGTGGAAGGGCGGTTCAAGTATCCGCGTGTCGCCGGTGCTCCCATCGAGACCCGCGGCGTGCTCGCCGCGCCGGCCGTGAGCACACCACTGCTCACGGTGTGGACCTCCACGCAGGTCCCCTTCGCGGTCCGGAGCGCCGTCGCGTCGGCGCTCGGCCTGGCCGAAGCGCACGTGCGCGTGATCGTGCCCGAGGTCGGCGGCGGCTTCGGCGTCAAGGGCCACGTCTATCCCGAGGAGATCCTCGTCGCCGCGGTCGCGCGACACGTCGGGCGTCCGGTCAAGTGGGTCGAGACGCGCCGGGAGCACTTCATGACGGCCGGCGCCGACCGCGACCAGGAGCACCGCGCGCGACTCGGCGTGCGGCGTGACGGAACGATCGTCGGCCTCGAGACGGAGTTCACGCGCGATCACGGCATCGCGCCGACGCTCGGCGAGGCGATCACGCAGAACACGATCAACCATCTGCCGGGCCCGTACCGTGTCCCGCGTTACCGCGGTGTCGGTCACAACGTGGTAACCCACAAGACCTTCGCCGCGGCGTACCGCGGCGCCGGGCGCCCGGAGGCCGCGCTCGTCCTCGACCGGCTGCTCGATCGCGCCGCCCGACGGCTCGGCATGGATCCAGCCGAGCTGAGGCTGCGGAACATGATCCGGGCCGAGGAGATGCCGTTTGCCACCGGCCTCACGTACCGCGACGGCGTGCCGATCACCTACGATCCCGCCGACTACGTTGCGGCCTTCGAGCGGATGCTCGCACGCCTCGGTTACACGGAATGGCGCGCGGAGCAGGCGCGCCGGCGCGCGGGTCCGCGGCCGCTCGGCATCGGCCTCTCCGCATACGTCGAGGGGACCGGAATCGGTCCCTTCGAGGGCGCCGACGTCTCCGTCGACCCGTCGGGCGCGGTGTTCGCCAAAATCGGCGTGTCGGCGCAGGGGCAGGGGCACGAGACGAGCCTCGCCCAGCTCTGCGCCGACCGGCTCGGCGTCACCGTGGACGACGTCGTCGTCGTGGGCGGCGACACGCAGGCGATCGGCTACGGCATGGGCACGATCGCGAGCCGCGTGGCGGCCGTCGCCGGACCCGCCGTCGCGCGCGCGGCGTCCGAGGTCGCCGAGAAGGCCAAGCGCATCGCGGCCGACATGCGCGAGTGCGCTGCCGACGATCTCGTGCTCCTCGGGGGGCGGGTCCAGGTGAAGGGCGTGCCGGACCGCGGCGTCAGGCTCGGCGAGGTCGCGCGCGCCGCGGTGCGGAGCCGCGTGCTCAAGGCATCCGGCCCGGGGCTCGGCGCGTGCGCGTTCTTCTATCCCGACTCGGTGACGTGGGCCTTCGGCGCGCAGGGGGTCGTCGTCGAGGTGGACGTGGAGACGTGTGCGCTGCGTCTGCTCCGTCACGTCGCGGTTCACGACTGTGGCATGCCGATCAACCCCATGATCGTCGAGGGGCAGCTGCACGGCGGGATGGTCCAGGGTGTGGGAAGCGCGCTGTTTGAAGCGCTCGTGCACGACGACGGCGGCCAGCTCCTGACCGGCACGCTCATGGAGTATGCGCTGCCGCGGGCATCCGACGTGCCGCCGCTCGAGGTCGAGTCGGTCGACTTTCCGTCGACCGTGAACCCGCTCGGCATCAAGGGCGTCGGCGAGAGCGGGATCATTCCGGTCGCGGCGGCAATCGCCAACGCCGTCGAGGACGCCCTCACCGCGCGGGGCGTCCAGGTCGATGAGGTGCCGCTGCCGGGCGGTCGGATCTTCGATCTGCTTCACGGGGCGAGGGGCTGACGTGCGGG
>JBOHQB010000302.1:0-12190 GCA_050731995.1 Candidatus Rokuibacteriota bacterium | reverse complement strand
GGAGAGCCCGATCCCCGTCTTGGCGATCGCCTCGCCCCACGCCTTGCAGAAGTCCGTGGTCACGCGCATGACGTCGTGGATGAACTGCGGATCCTCGAAGGTGTCGAGGAGCATCGTCTCGGGATTCCGGAGCAGCATCGCGATCGTCCAGGGGCCCACGGCGACGGCGCCGGTGGCGGCGGGGAGCTTGGCCTTGACGAGCGCCTCGCACTGCTCGAGGAAGTCCGGCAGCCGCGCCGTCTTGTAAGGATCCGGCATCGCCAGCCGCGCCAGCCCCGTCTTGTCGTCGGCGAGGACGTGCGCGTCGATCGAGGGCACCACGTAGTCGGAGTACTTGACCCGGCAGCCGAACGCCTCGGCCTCCTTGGCGAGGTCGTTGTAGGCGAGGACGACGTCCGGCTGGTAGCGCTCGTAGTAGTTGAGCATCGCCGTGATCGCCTTGGGCACGTTCGTGCAGTACTCCTCGATCGAGAGCCCGTCGAGCGTGCCCGCGAACGAGGCGACGATCGGGTAGACCGGCACCCGGTCCGCGAACGAGCGCTTGTAGGCGGCCACGACGCGCTCGCGGTTCGTGTACGCGGACCGGCCCTTCTCCGCGTCCCAGACGCGATTGGCTTCCATGTAGCGCGGCGGGAGCTTGGCCTCGTACTCCATGAACTGGGTGATCGGGTAGCGGATGCCGCCGGCGTGGGTGCCGCGCAGCCCCTCCACGATCTCCTCCATCTGGCTCCACGGGATCGTGAACGCCATCTCGTGGTCCTGCGTCTGGCCGAAGATCCGGTCGCCGGAGCAGGGGAGGATCACCTGGGGCCGGTCCGTGCGCATCGTCGTTACGATGATCTCCGAGCAGTCGACGCGGCCGCCGAAGGCCGAGGCGATCTTGCCGCCGCGCTTCCAGAGCGCGGCCTGCGTCAGGCGCATGACCTGCGCGGGGTTGGCGTAGACACAGACCAGGTGCGGCTCAAACGTCGCGCGGTCGAGGGGCGCGACGAGGAGCGTGGCGTACTCGCCCGGCGCGAAGCTGTCCACCGCGGCCTCCGAGCGCCGGCCGGCCTCCTTCGTCTCCGTGTACATGCCCTCGCAGAGCGTGCCGGAGCTGTGCAGGTGCGTGGGCTTCTCGAACCCGAGGGCGGCGATGCCGAGCGAGCAGATGTGGTCCTCGCGGGTCAGCGCGATCATCCAGCCGTAGCGCCGGGCCATGTCGATGACCTGGCAGTTCATGCTGAGCTTCTTGAAGTCGCGCGCGGGCCGCTTGGCCCGTTCCGGGATCTCCTCGCCCGGCTTGAGCATGCGGATCGCGACGGGGAACGTCTGCGGCCGGATGTAGGTCTGCAGCTCCCGGTCGGCGGTCTTGACGTCGATCATGGGATGGCCTCCCGAGTCAGCCTACCACGCTCGCCGAGCGCCGCGACGCCAGACGAGATTCGCCCCTGCCCGGGTCGCCCGGCGGGAGTAGAATACCGGCCACTCGGCGGCCGGATGGCCCGCCGCGTCAGGGGGAGGCCATGGTCAACGCTCCGACGGCGAGTCACAGCCAGACGGTTCGGCTCGAGATCAAGAACGTGCCCGGGATGCTCGGCCGTGTCACATCGGCGATCGGCAAGGCCGGCGGCGACATCGGGGCGATCGATCTCGTCCAGGCCGGCAAGGCGACCGTCATCCGCGACATCAGCTTCAACGCGCGCGACGAGCGCCACGGACATCAAGTCGTCGAGCGCCTGCGCGCCATCCGCGGCATCACGGTCGTCAACGTCTCGGACCGGACGTTCCTCATGCATCTCGGCGGCAAGATCGAGGTGCGCGGCAAGGTGGCGCTCAAGACGCGCGACGACCTGTCCATGGCGTACACACCGGGGGTGGCGCGCGTCTGCATGGCGATCCACCACGATCCGCAGAAGGCCTACACGCTGACGGTCAAGCAGAACACCGTCGCCGTCGTCACCGACGGCACCGCGGTGCTGGGGCTGGGCGACATCGGGCCGAGCGCGGCGCAGCCGGTCATGGAGGGCAAGGCGGTCATCTTCAAAGAGTTCGCCGGGGTCGACGCCTTCCCCCTCTGCCTGGCGACCAAGGACGTGGACGAGATCGTGATGATCGTGAAGGCCATCGCGCCGGTCTTCGGCGGAATCAACCTGGAGGACATCTCGGCGCCGCGGTGCTTCGAGATCGAGGAGCGCCTGCAGCGCGATCTCGATATCCCGGTCTTCCACGACGACCAGCACGGCACCGCCGTGGTCGTGCTCGGCGCGATGCTCAACGCGCTCAAGATCGTCAAGAAGCGGCTCGCCGACGCGAGGATCGTCTTCACCGGCGCGGGCGCGTCGGGCATCGCGACGGCCAAGCTCCTCATGCGGTCCGGGGCGAAGAACATCATCGGCTGCGACCGGGCCGGGGCGATCTACCGGGGGCGCGCCGAGAACATGAACTCGATGAAGGAGTGGTTCGCGGAGCACACGAACGCGCGGCGCTTCCGGGGCACGGCCGGGGAGGCGCTGCGCGGCGCCGACGTGTTCGTCGGCCTGTCGGGGCCGGGCGTCGTGTCGCTCAAGGACGTCAAGCGTATGGCGCGTAACCCGATCGTCTTCGCGATGGCAAACCCGGTCCCGGAGATCCTGCCGGAGGAGGCGGGCGCGTACGTGAAGGTGATGGCGACCGGCCGCTCCGACTACCCGAACCAGATCAACAACTCGTCGTGTTTCCCCGGTTTCTTCCGCGGAATGCTCGACGTGCGCGCGCGGGCCGTGAACGACGAGATGAAGCTCGCGGCCGCCCACGCGCTCGCCCGGATCGTATCCCGCAGCGAGCTGGGGCCCGAATACATCACGCCCTCCATGTTCGACCCGCGCGTCGTGCCCGCGGTCTCCCAGGCCGTCGCCGACGCGGCGATCCGCACGGGCGTGGCGCGCAAGCGCGGGGGCCGCCGGCGCTGAGCGTCCGCACGCGCGGCCGGGAGAGGACCCTGAAGGCCAAGGAGCTGCTCTCCGTCTGCTTCGTGGTCTTCCGGCCCTGCTCGTGTGGCACCGCCGCGGCCAAGCACGCCGACATGGACCCGAAGAATTTCCACGAGAAGCTCACGCGCTACGGGCTGCGGCGCTCGTCGGCGGCCGGTCCGTCAGGCCCCGACGCGTGACGCGCCCGACTCGCCGAAGCGTGGCCACTCAGGGCGCCGGCGATTGCGACAACAGCACGACGCCGATGACGATGAGCAGCGCGCCCAGGATCCGCTGGCGGCCGTGCGGCTCGCCCAGCACGAGGACGCCCAGTATCGCGCCAAAGACGATGGCGACCTCCCGCGCGGGAGCGACGTAGCTGACCGGCGCGAGCCGGAGGGCATAGAGCACCAGCAGATAGCCGCCCGTCATCAGCACCGAGACCGCCACGACAGGACCCGGGTTCTCCGACCACTCCGCGGCGAGGCGAGACCGGCGCCGCGCGAAGGGAGTGAGCAGGAGGGCCGCCACCGGGATCGTGAAGTAGGCGTACCAGGCGGGCGGAACGCCGGTCGACATCGTCCATTTGTCGACCACGGAATAGCTGGCGACCACCGCCCCCGTCATCGCGGCGTAGCCGACGGCGCCGGAGTTCAGCGCGCGCAGCGGAGCCAAGAGCACTCGCCACTCGAGTCTCGGCACGTGCATGACGTAGACGCCAGCCGTCACGATCGCGATGCCGATCATGGCGACGCCTGTGATCTGCTCTCCGAGCAGCAGGACTCCCGCGGCGGGCACGACCATGGGGGCGACGCCTCGGGCGAGCGGATACACGACCGAGAGATCGCCGCGGCTGTAGGCGGCGCTCAGGGTCACGAAGTAGGCGGCTCGGAGGACGGCCCCGAGTGCGACGCGCGCCCAGAAGTCGACGTCCCACCGTGGTGGGGGCGAGAGCCAGTAGACGGGTGGGAGGAGTGCCAGGGTGCCGACGATCCCGGTCCACCAGATGAAGAGGAGCTTGTCGACCGCGCGTTTCGTCAATAAATTCCAGGTGGCGTGAATCGCGGCGGCGAGGAGAACGAGACCGAGGGCGGAGTGACTCACCGGAGACTCTTGTGCCCATCAGGGGGTTTGATATCTTGGGTCGCGCGCCCGACGACCATCGTCGCCATGAGAGGATCCTTTCGATGACACGTCTGCCCAGCGGCCCGCTGGAGGGCATGCGGATACTCGACCTGAGCCGTGTGCTCGCCGGCCCCTCGTGCACGCAGCTGCTCGCCGATCTCGGCGCCGACGTGGTGAAAGTCGAACGCCCGGGTGTTGGTGACGAGACGCGCACATGGGGGCCGCCATTCGTGACGGATGCGAACGGCAAGGATACCACCGAGAGCGGATACTACTTGAGCACGAACCGGAACAAGCGCTCGATCACGATCGATTTCGCCAAACCCGAGGGCGCGGCGCTCGTGCGCCGGCTGTTGCGAGACTCCGATGCGCTCATCGAGAACTTCAAGGTCGGGACGCTCGCCGAGTATGGCCTGGCGTACGAGCAGCTTCGGTCCGAGTTTCCCCGGCTCGTGTACTGCTCCATCACCGGCTTCGGTCAGACGGGTCCGTATGCGTCGCGCCCCGGCTACGACCTCCTCGTCCAGGGTGCCGGCGGTCTCATGAGCGTGACCGGCGAGCCCGACGGCCCGCCGGTGAAGGTGCCCATCGCGGTGACGGACGTCCTCACTGGACTGTACGCCGTCGTGGGCATCCTGAGCGCGCTGCGCCACCGGGAGCTCCACGGCGAGGGCCAGCACATCGACCTCGGGCTGCTCGACGTGGGCGTGGGCTGGCTCTACAACGTGGGCCTGAACTACCTGCTGTCCGGCGCCGTCCCGCAACGGCTCGGTACCGCCCATCCGAACACCGTCCCGTATCAGGTCTTTCCCTCGAAGGACGGCTTCTTCATTCTCGGTGCGGGCAACGATGGCCAGTTCCGCCGCTTCTGCGCCTTCACCGGGCTCGATCACCTGGCCGACGATCCGCGATTCGCCACGAACGCCGCGCGCGTGCGGAATCGGGGCGAGCTCGTCGCGATCATCTCGGAGGTCACGGGCCGCCAGCCGACGGCGTACTGGATCGAAGCCCTCGCGAAGCACGGGATTCCGGGCGGGCCCGTGAACACGATCGATCAGGTCTTCGCCGATCCACAGGTCACGCACCGCGAAATGAAGATCAGCATGGCGTACGCGGGGGCCCAGGGCGGCCAGGTCCCGCTGATCGGCAGTCCGCTGAAGCTGTCCGAGACACCCGTCACGTACCGCTTGCCGCCGCCCCGACTCGGTGAGCACACCGACGACGTCCTCGAAGAGAGGATCGGGCTCGGCGCTGCCGAGCGCGACGCCCTGCGCCGACGAGGGGTCATCTGACCCGATGGCCGTCGCGGTCCGCTTCGTAGGATCGGGTGACTCCTTCGGCAGCGGAGGCCGATTCCAGACCTGCATTCTCGTCGACGGGGGTGGCACGCGATTCGCCGTCGATTTCGGGACGTCTTCGCTGATCGCCCTGAGCCAGCAGGGAATCGACCACAACAGCATCGACGCCATCTTGTTGACGCACCTGCACGGTGACCACTGCGGCGGCGTGCCGTTCATGCTGATCGACGCGATGCTGGGCGCGAAGCGCAGCCGGCCGCTCGCCATCGCGGGCCCGCGCGAGACCCGGGCCCGGATGGGCGCCATCACGGAAGCGCTCTTTCCCGGGTCCCATGTCATGACGCCGAAGTTTCCGCTGGACTACGTCGAGATGGAGATGGGGCAAGTCAACACCGTCGGCGACCTCCGCGTCACGCCGTATCCGGCCAAGCACACGTGGCAGACCAACCCGACGAGCCTGCGCGTCGAGGTCGGGAACAGAGTGATCGCCTACACCGGCGACAGCGAGTGGACGGAGGACATGGCCAGGATGGGGCGGGGCGCGGACCTCGTCATCGCCGAGTGCTACTACTACGCGAAGCCGATCAAGTGGCATCTCAACTACCCGGCGGTCGTGGAGCACCTCAAGGACTTCGGGGCCAAGCGCGTCATCCTCACGCACATGAGCCGGGAGATGCTGGCGCAGGCCGCTGCGATCCCGGAGGAATGCGCGCACGACGGAATGGTGATCGAGGTCTGACGACTAACCGCCGAAGCGCTCCTTGAGCGCGGAGGGCACGATCGCGGCCGGCTTGCCGATGACATCCGGCACCATGTAGATGTGGTCCACGAGACTCCCACTCCAGTACACATTCTCGACGCCGAGGATCTCGGGGAGGGGAGTCCCGGCCGGTTTCGTCGCCGCGAGTTTCTCGAATTCGGCTATGGGCATCGGCATCGACGCGCGCCTCCTGAATAATATACAAAGAATCGCAAGGAGACCACGCCTTCCATGGTGAAGACCAATATCGAGATCGCCCGCGAGGCGACGCTCCAACCCGTGCAGGCAATCGCGGAGGGCCTGGGGGTCGGCAGCCGCGACCTGGAGCTGTACGGCAGCGACAAGGCCAAGGTGCGGCTGGAGGCGATCGAGCGTCTCCGCGACGCGCCGGATGGTGCGCTCGTGCTCGTCACCGCCATGACGCCGACGCCCGCCGGCGAGGGCAAGTCGACGACGACGGTCGGCCTGGGCGACGCCCTCCGCCACCTCGGCAAACGCTCCATCGTGGCCATCCGGGAGCCATCGCTCGGCCCGTGCTTCGGGATCAAGGGCGGCGCGGCCGGCGGAGGCTACGCGCAGGTGATGCCGATGGAGGACATCAACCTGCACTTCACCGGCGACCTCCACGCCGTCACCTCCGCCCATAATCTCCTATCCGCCGTCGTCGACAACCACGTGTTCCAGGGCAACGCCCTCGGCCTGGATGCGCGGCGCGTGGTGTGGAAGCGCGTGCTGGACATGAACGACCGCGCGCTCCGCAACGTGATCGTCGGCCTCGGCGGGCCGGGGAACGGCATTCCGCGCGAGTCCGGCTTCGAGATCACCGTGGCGTCCGAGGTCATGGCGATCCTCTGCCTGTCGCGCGACCTGAACGATCTCAAGGCGCGCGTCGGGCGCATCGTCGTGGGCGAGCGCGGGGACGGGTCCTTCGTCACGGCAGGGGAGCTCGGCGTGGCGGGAGCGCTCACCGTGCTGCTCAAAGACGCGATCAAGCCGAATCTCGTCCAGACGCTGGAGGGGACGCCCGCGTTCGTCCACGGTGGCCCCTTTGCGAACATCGCCCACGGCTGCAGCAGCCTTATGGCCACGCGCCTGGCCCTGAAGCTCGGCGACATCGTGGTCACGGAGGCGGGTTTCGCGACCGAGCTGGGGGCCGAGAAGTTCTTCGATATCAAGTGCCGCGCGGGCGGGCTCACGCCGTCGGCGGCGGTGATCGTCGCCACCGTGCGCGCGCTGAAGATGCACGGCGGCGTGAAGAAGGACGACCTCGGCAGCGAGAGCGTCGCCGCCGTTCGCGCCGGCCTCGAGAATCTCGCGAAGCACGTCGAGAACGTTCGGAGCTTCGGCGTGCCCGCCGTCGTCGCGCTGAACCACTTCACGAAGGACACCGACGCCGAGATCGAGGCCGTGTTGGATGCCTGCGAGAGGCTCGGGGTCCCGGCGCGGGTCTCTCGCGTGTGGGAACGAGGCGGCGCCGGCGGCACGGAGCTGGCCCAGGCCGTGCTCGACGCCATGAAGGACGGCGACCCCTCGGGGTTTCACCCGTTGTATCCGGAGGGCCTGCCACTGGCCAAGAAGATCGAGACGATCGCCACCACGCTCTACGGCGCGGACGGGATCTCCGTGGCTCCGACGGCGATGACCAAGCTCGAGAAGTACGAGGCGCTGGGGTACGGGACCCTGCCGGTGTGCATGGCGAAGACCCAGAATTCACTCTCCGATGACGCGCGGAAGCTGGGTCGTCCGCGCAACTTCACCGTCACCATCCACGACGCCAAGCTGTGTGCCGGCGCCGGATTCGTGGTCGCCTATGCGGGCGACGTCATGACCATGCCTGGTTTACCGAAGAAGCCGGCCGCCGAGAGCATCGACCTCGACGCCGACGGGAACGTCGTGGGCCTCTTCTAGGGACGTCGCCGTGGCCACGTACCAGATCCTCTCCCGGAAGGACATTCCGGCGGTCGTGGAGGCCCAATGACGGCGGGACGGCGCGGGAAGTGGCGGACGCGGTGGTGAAGGAGCTGGAGGACCGCTTTGCCGAGTTCCACTCCCGCGGCCTCGGCGTGGGTGAGCGAACGTGCCGTGACCGGTGACCGGCTCATCGAGTGCGTGCCGAACGTCAGTGAGGGGCGGGATGCCGGAGTCGTCCGGCGGCTCGCGGACGCCATCGAAGCGGAGGGCGCCCGGCTCGTCGATGTCCACAGCGACGTGGATCATCATCGTTCCGTCTTCACCATCCTCGGCGCGCCCAGGTCGTCGAGCGCTCGGTGCTCGCCCTCGCGCGGCTCGCCGTCGACGTCATCGATTTGAGGCTACACCGGGGCGCCCATCCGCGCGTGGGCGCCATCGACGTCATTCCGTTCGTCCCGCTGCAGGGCAGCCGCATGCGGGACGCCGTCGCATCGGCCCACCGGGTGGGGCTCGTCTTCGCCGGCGAATGCAACGTCCCGGTGTTCTTCTACGGGGAGGCGGCCGCCCGTCGCGATCGGCGCGAGCTGCCCGTCGTCCGCAGGGGCGGCTTCGAACAGCTCGGCGAGCGGTTGTGTGCTCCGGCCTGGCGTCCGGACGCGGGATCGGCGGCGCCGCACACGACGGCCGGGGCCACCGTCGTCGGCGCGCGCCGACCGCTGATCGCATTCAACGCCGTGCTCGATTCGGACGACATGACCGTGGCCACCGGCATCGCGCGTGCCGTCCGGGAATCGTCGGGCGGACTGCCCGGCGTCCGTGCCTTGCCGATATTCCTGGCGAGCCGGGGTCTGACGCAGGTGTCGATGAACCTGCTCGACTACCATCGGACGTCACCACGCACGGTGGGCGGCCGTGTCGAGATGGAGGCGCGCCGGGTCGGCGTCCGCGTGCGCGAGTACGAGCTCGTCGGTTGCGCGCCCGCCAAGACCTTCGAGTCGTGGCCCGACACATTCGCCCCGGTGGCCGGGTTGAAATCGTCGCAGCTCCTGGAGTCGCGGCTGTTCGCGTCGGCGTCGTGAAGGCCGACGCCGCTCAGGGCCCGGGCCGTGGGTCGGTCCGCGCGGGGGCGAGCATGCACGCGCAGACCGTGGCGATGAGACCGCCGACGCCGAGCGAGACGAATGCCCAGCTCCGGGACCCAGGACGCTGGTTTCGAGCCGCCGATTCTGGTTTAAGATTGCCTGCTGACAAGCCAACCCTAGTCAACGCGAGGTGGCGGAATGGCGAAAGAGGTCCGCAGAGACGAGCCCATCGAGGCCCTCCTCGAGGAGGGGCGGAGATTCGCGCCCCCGAAGGCGTTCACCAAGACCGCCCGCGTCAAGACGCCTCGTCTCTATCAGGAGGCACGGCGCGATCCGGTGCGGTTCTGGCAGCGCGAGGCGAAGGAGCTACGGTGGATCAAGCCCTGGAAGCGGGCGCTCGACTGGAAGCCGCCCTATGCGAAATGGTTCATCGGTGGCAAGCTGAATGCCTCCGTCAACTGCCTCGACCGCCACGTCGAGGGCCCGCGCCGCATGAAGGCCGCCCTGATCTGGGAGGGTGAGCCCGGTGACAGCCGCGTGCTCACCTACTGGGATCTGTACCGTGAGGTGAATCATTTCGCGGCGGCGCTCCGCAAGGGCGGTGTCAAGAAGGGGGACATCGTCACGATCTACATGCCGATGATTCCCGAGGTGGCGGTGGCCATCCTGGCCTGCGCGCGCATCGGCGCGCCCCACTCCGTGGTCTTCGCCGGCTTCTCGCCGGAGTCGCTGCGCGACCGGATCAACGACGCCAAGTCGACGGTCGTCATCACCGCCGACGGCGGGTATCGGCGGGGCGGTGTCGTTCAGCTCAAGCGCAATACGGACGAGGCGATCAAGGAGTGCCCGAGCGTGCGGACCGTCATCGTCGCGCGGCGCACCAAACAGGACGTGCCGTGGACGGAGGGGCGGGACGTCTGGTGGGAGGATTTCATCCGGGAGGCGCCCGCCCGCTGCGCGCCCGCGCCGATGGACTCCGAGGACATGCTCTATCTCCTCTACACCTCGGGCTCCACGGGAAAGCCGAAGGGCATCGTGCACACGACCGGAGGCTACCTCACGGGCGTGACGACGACCATGAAGTACATATTCGATCTGCGCGAAGACGACACGTTCTGGTGCACGGCTGACATCGGCTGGGTCACCGGCCACTCGTACGTGATCTACGGGCCGCTCTCGAATGGCGCCTCCGTCGTGATGTACGAGGGCACGCCGGATTGGCCGGAGAAGGACCGGTTCTGGCGCATCATCGAGAAGTACGGCGTGACCATCCTGTACACCGCGCCGACGGCGATCCGCACCTTCGTGCGCTGGGGCGAGCAGTATCCTCGGGGCTGCGACCTGTCGTCGCTGCGCCTGCTCGGCACCGTGGGCGAGCCGATCAATCCCGAGGCGTGGGTCTGGTACTGGAAGGTCATCGGCGGCAGCCGCTGCCCCGTCGTCGACACCTGGTGGCAGACCGAGACCGGCCACATTCTCATCACCCCGCTGCCGGGCTTGACCGTCTGCAAGCCGGGCTCCGCGACGCTGGCGTTCCCCGGCATCGAGCCGGAGGTCGTCAACGACAAGGGGCAGCCCGCGCAAGCCGGCTACCTAGTGCTGAAGAAGCCGTGGCCCGGCATGCTGCGGGGCATCTACGGAGACCCCGAGCGGTACAAGCAGACCTACTGGAGCCAGATCCCGGGCGTCTATTTCACCGGCGACGGCGCCAAACGCGACAAAGACGGTTACTTCTGGCTCCTCGGCCGGATCGACGACGTCATGAACATCTCCGGCCACCGTGTCTCGACCATGGAGGTGGAATCGGCGCTCGTCGAGCACCCGATGGTTGCGGAGGCCGCGGTGATCGGCAAGTCGCACGAGATCAAGGGCCAGGCGATCGCGGCCTTCGTCACCCTCAAGCAGGGCCATACGATGACGTCAGACTTGCAAGATGAGATCAAGGCTCACGTGGCTCGCAAGATCGGCGCGCTGGCACGGCCCGACGACGTCATCTATGCTGCCGAGCTGCCGAAGACCCGCAGCGGCAAGATCATGCGCCGGTTGCTGCGCGACATCGCCGAGGGGCGTGCGCTCGGTGAGACCAGCACGCTGGCCGATCCGACCGTCGTGTCGACGCTCAAGAAGGCCTACGAGGAGTAGCACCCATGCCCGTGATCGTATGGATTCTGAAGCAGCTCCGCTCGGTGACCAACGGGAACGACAAGGGGTTCTTGTTGACGGTGATACCCGCTGACGCCACGGTCGGTCAGATCGACGAGGATCAGATGCGTGTCGGTGCCGTCGGTGACCAGCCGGTAGCCTCTCGTCTGTAGCTCGCCGGCGAGGATGCGCGCGTTGTCGAGCACTCGCTGCTGGTAGGCGATCCAGCCGGGCGTCAGCGCCTCGTAGAAGGCGGCGGCTTTCGCGGCGATGGAGTGCATGTGCGGGCCGCCCTGGACGCACGGCATGACGGACCTGTCGACGAGTCTCGCGTCCAGCGACCGACATATGATGAGGCCTCCGCGCGGCCCACGAAGCGTCTCGTGACTCGTCGCGGTGATGAAATCGGCGTGTCCGACGGGGAAGGGGTGGAGTCCGGCCGCGATGAGGCCCGCCGGATGCGCGATATCGGCGAGCAGCCGGGCTTCGACGTCACGCGCGATCTCGCCGAACGGTCGATAGTCGATCGAGCGCGGAAAGGCGGAGCCCCCGGCGATGATGAGTTTCGGCCGATGGCGGCGCGCGAGATCCCGTACCTCGTCGAAGTCGATGCGCTCGGTGTCGCGGCGGACGCCGTAGGGCACGACCGAGTAGAGCTGCCCGGAGTAGTTCATGGGGTCGCCCGCACTCATGTGACCGCCGTGCGAGAGCCCAGGTCCCAGGATGACATCGCCCGGCCGGAGCACGGCAAAGTAGGCGGCCATGTTGGCCTGCGAGCCCGAGTGGGGCTGCACGTTGGCATGCTCGAAACCGGGGCGCTCGCTCGAGCGCGACCCCGGCGCCGGCGAGGAAGGCTGCGGCGAGCGGGTGCTCGTCGGTCACGGTCTCGACTTCGACCTCGCCGTGCTGGCGCGCGAGCGCCGGGCGCACCGGCTGCGCGCG
>JBOHQB010000301.1:0-19014 GCA_050731995.1 Candidatus Rokuibacteriota bacterium | reverse complement strand
GCCGTCATCTGCCACGAGATGCCGGCATCCAACAGTGGATGCGAGCATCTCTACGTGGATGGCGCCCGGGCATCTGCGTGGAGATTCTCTCCGCTCGACCCCGGGCATCCACTATTTGGATGCGGGTTCCTCGACGATGCGGCCGTTCAGGCCAAGCGCGACCACGCGGTCGTAGCGCAACTGCCAGACCCTCCGTTCTGGATTCCACGTCCCACCGGCCTGCTTCACCCGGTCGCGGACGGCCACGTCGGCAAAGGCGACGCGTAACCCGACGATCTGGTCGTGGGCGAAGCGCGGGGGTGGCGGTTCCCAATCGCGCTCGGCGACGAGGAGCTCCACGGTCTTGAACCGCTTCTTCCGCTGCGCATCGTAGCGATAGCGCACGCAGACGAGGCGGTCACCGTACTGCGCGAGGAGCTGCTTCGTGCCCTTCTGCCCTGGCTTGCGATGCAGCCGTACCCGCGAGGTGGAAGACTCGGGCGAGCGCCGGGGCACCGCGGCGCGGGTAGACGGTCCGGCGGGCGCCATCGATGAGGCGCGGTAAGAGGGGGCGGCTGGGCTCGGCTCGTGGACCGCGGACACGGATCCGCACCGGCGACCCTCCGACAGCACCGCATACGAGAGCGGAAACTCCCTGAGAGCGCTGGTCATGCGGCGGCTCGCCCTCTGCCAGCCAACAGGGTAGACGACGAGCCTGGGTCACGCAATGTCCCCACTCCGATACGTCGGGCCAGACCCGGGATATCTGATATCGGCTACCGAAAGATGGTGGCCACGTCGGCAGCGGCGGCGAGAGCCGCGCGGGTACAAGTCGCGGATCCGCCGGCGCCGGTGAAGCCGGCGCTCAAACAGGGAGAGTTGTCACCGCGCGAGCGGCTCCCCGACTAGTCCCCACCACGGCAGCGCGACCCCGAGGATCGCCAGCCAGGCCACGGCCGTCATCCAGAGACCGAAGCGGAGGACCTCGCCCGCCGACACGTGACCCCGCTCGTAGATGACGAGGGCCGAGGCGCTCTGCGCCGGATAGTAGACGACGGCGTCGCCCGTCATCATGACGACGAGGGCGCAGACCACCGGGTTGAGCCCCGTCTCCCGCCCGACCGACATTGCGATCGGCAGCGCCAGAGCCAGGAATCCAGAGATATTGGGCACGAGCGCGCGGAGTACGGTCGCGCCGAGCATCAGCAGCACGATCGTCACGAGCGCGCTCTGCCCGAAGGCCGGCAGGCCGCCGACCAGCAGCCGCGCGAGCCAGGTCGCGGCACCGCTCACGCCGAGCACGTGCGCGAGCGAGATCGACGAGCCGATCACGAAGAAGTTGACCCACCCGACGCCCCGCTCGAGGTCCGCCCAGACGAGCGGACCGAAGCGCGGGATCAGGAGTGCGACGAAGGCGAGCATCGCCGGCAGCGCCGGGTCCAGATGATGGACGGCGTCCGTGAGCCACAGCACGGACGCGCCGAGGATGACGCCCACGGTCCGCCACTCCGGGCCCGCCAGCGCTCGCCGCTCACGCGCCGGCGCGGGCAGCCCGCGCCGGAAGCCGCGCCGGTAGAGCGCCCACGTGAGCACCCCGCCGAGGACGAGCAGGGCGTAGTACGGGACGGCCATCAGCGCGAACCAGCCCGTCCACGACATCCCGCCGATGATGGCCGCGCTCATCACGGGCGTGATTCCGCCCGTGAGGAGCGCCGTCGACGCCAGCCGGTTGATCGACGAGAGCGCCAGCATCACGGCCTTCGCCACGTCCGCCCCGCGCGCCACCCCGCCCAGCGTGAACACCTCGTCGTAGATGTGGATCAGGATCCCGGAGCGCGTCGTCGCCGACGGCAGGAGGAAAGTCAGCACCGGGAACGCTACTACGAGCTGCAGATAGACGGCCAGGCTGCGTCCGCGCGCGCGCACGAGGATCGCGCGCGCCAGCCGTTCGGCGAGGCCGCTCTTCACGACTGCCACGCCCATGGTCAGCACGCCCACGAGGAAATACGGGACCGGGCTCGCGAACCCCTGGAGCGCTGCCCGCATCCCGCCGGAGGCCCCCGTCAGCGCGAGGAGGATCACGCTCAGCAGCGCCGTGACGCCGGGCTCGAGGGTCTCGGTCGTCCAGAGCACGATCGTGATCAGCGTGACGACCAGCGCACGCTGACCCGCGAGCGGCAGGCCTTGGGCGAGCGGCGGCAAAAACAGCGCGGCGGCGAGCGCGACGAGGGCGCCCCCGATCGCCACGGTCCTCGCGGGCTTGGGAGCGACTAGTCGAGGCCCCAGGAAAAGACGCGCGCGGGAGTGATCTCCACGATCACCGAGTCGGAGGGGCTGAGCGCAGCCTCGCGGCGATACTGCGGATACTTCGCGTAGAGCAGATCGCGAATCCGCCGAAACCGCGAGCCCCGCTCGATGAGGCGCGCGCGCCCCTGGACCATCACCCCCCGGAGCGTCGGCCAGTGGTCGGAGTAGACGTCCACCACGACCGTGACTTGGGGATTCTCGCGGATGTTCTCCACCTTGCGTCCCGTGTCGCCGGAGCCGATGTAGATCCGCCCGCCATGCAGCACGTGGCAGACGGGCACGACATGCGGCATCGCCGCCACGCCGGACGTCGCGACCCGGCAGACGCGCTCGCGCGCGACGAACTCGGCGACGGCCTTTTTCAGGCGCGCGCGGCGGGCCTCAGCCACGCGCTCGCCACTCGGGCGCGAGCGGGCTCTGCCAGAGCGCGTGGCCGACGAAGAACGGACCGAGGGTCTGGAGGTACTGGGATGTCTGCGCGGTCTTGCGCATCGCCTGGACGAGGTGCGAGAGCGGGTGCAGATCGCGGCCGACCAGGCCGATGACGAAATCGTTGTCGTTCGTGTCGACACCGTGGCAGACGAGCCGGACGTCGTGCGCCAGGTCGGCGTCACCGTAGGCCCGGCCGAGGACGCTGTGCTCGCGGATGATCGTCCCCTGCTCCTCCCGCGTGAGCCGCGCGAAGGCCCCGTTGCGGCGAAGCGGATACCAGATCGCCCACGGCCACGCCGTGTTCAGCACGGTGCGGCGCGGCCGGCCGAGGAGCCAGTCCTCGACGTCCTGCTCGAACCCCGAGGCGTACGTCCGGCCGAGCATCGTCAGCGCCGGGCGGTGCGCCAGGCCCGCGAAGGGCTCGGCGCCGAGCAGCTCGCGGAGGCTCCCGACGAAGAACGCCGGGTCCTCGGCCAGCACCAGCACGCCGACGCCGCCCGGGTCGTTGACGTCCTGGTAGAGCGCGCCCTCGACGCCGCGCGCCTCGAGCGCGCGCGCGAGCGCCTTGGCGTCGGCGCAGCCGGTGAACACCTGGAGCTGGACCCAGAGCCGCCGGCTCGAGGTCACACCTCCGGCGCCGCGCTCCCGGACATCGATGCGGACCTCGTCGGCCTCCGCCACGCTAGCCTCCCCGCGTGTGCATCTCGAGGTGCGGGTCCTCGCGCAGCCGCGCGATCTGCACGAGCGGCCCGCGCTCGCGCTGCGCCAGCCGCCGCTCGGCGCCGCGATCGTCGCGCGCTCGCCAGCGCCCGGTGATCAGCGCGGCGAGCTCGTCCGCCGACGCGCCGCCGCGAAGCGGACCTCGCAGGTCGGTCCCCTGCTGGGCGTAGAGACACAGATACCACATGCCGTCGGCGGTGAGCCGGCTCCGGTCACACGCGCGGCAGAACGGCGCCGTCGTGGACGAGATGATCCCGAACACCGTGCCGTCGGCCAGCCGGTAGCGGTCGGCCGGTGCGCTCGTCGTCTCCGCGACCTCCTCGACGCGGCCGTACCGTCGGGCCACGATCTCGAGGATCTCGCGCCGCGACACGACGCGGTCCATGGCCCAGCGTGTCGCGCCCCCCACGTCCATGTACTCGATGAAGCGGATCTCGGCGGGGACTCTCCTGGCGAACTCGATCAGGTCGCCAATCTCGTCGTCGTTGACGCCGCGCATGACCACCGAATCGAGCTTCGTGTCCGAGAAGCCCGCGCTCGCCGTCGCGGCGATTCCCTCGAGCACCTGGGCGTGGGTGTCCCGACGCGTGAGCGCGCGGAACCGGTCCGCGCGGAGGGTGTCGAGGCTGACCGTCACTCGGTGGAGGCCCGCGGCCCTCAGCGCCCCGGCCTGCTCGCGGAGCAGCACACCGTTCGTGGTGATGGCGAGGTCCCGGAGACCGGACTTCGTCGCGAGGAGCCGGACGAGTCGGGACACGTCCCGCCGCAGGAGCGGCTCACCGCCCGTCAGGCGAACCTTGTCCACGCCGAGCCCGATGAAGACGTCCACGAGGCGGTCGATCTCCTCGAAGTGGAGGATCTCGTCGCGGGGCAGCCAGACGTAGTCCTCCTCGGGCATGCAGTACTGGCAGCGCAGGTTGCAGCGGTCTGTGACGGAGACCCGGATGTTCCGGAGCGGACGCCCGAGGGTGTCGTCCACACGCATCACGCGACTCCGACCGCCACCGGCGCGTGCGCCCGCTCCCACTCGCGGATCAGCCCCGCCTTCTTGACGCCCACGTCGAAGTGGTCCCACGGCAGCCGCTCGTCGACGGGTCGCACGCGGGACGTATGGTATCCGGGGTCGCCGTCCCATTCGCGGAGCGCCCGTCGCCAGTCACCGTCGAGGCGCGCCGCGATCTCCAGGAAGTCGCCGACGCGCCGATCGCCCCGCGCGAGCAGCGCCTGGAGCTCGGCCTCCCGCGGATTCTCGTGGAGCACGCGCACGTTGGCGAGCCGCCGGACCGAGCGCTTGATCGTTTCGAGCTTGCCCGAGAGCCGCTGCGCGCCGTCGAACGGCGCCCACTGGAACGGCGTCCAGGGCTTGGGCACGAACGAGGAGACGGAGAGCGTCAGCCGCCCGAACGGCCGGCCGTCGGGCGACGGCACGCGCAGATGCTCGAGCATCCGCGCGGCGAGGTCGCCGATCGCCTCCACGTCCTCCTCCGTCTCCGTCGGCTGGCCGATCATGAAGTACGTCTTCAGATTCGGGATCCCGTTGGCACGAACGAGATCGCACGCGGCCATCAGCTGCTCGTCGGTGATCGCTTTCCGAATGACGCCGCGAAGCCGTTCGGTCCCGGCTTCCGGTGCGACGGTCAGGGTCCGGTGGCCGCCGCGCGCGAGCGCCGATGCCAGGTCCGGTGTGAGGCTGTCCGCGCGGAGTGAGGAGATCGACAGCTCGAGCCCCTCGTCGGCGATGATCTTCAGGAGATCCCCGATCCACGGGTAGTCGGACACGCAGGCTCCGACGAGCCCGACGCGGGTCTCGCCCTCGGCCTTCAGCCGCGCGATCGTCGACCGCAGCGCGTCCACGGAGCGGTGACGCACGGGCCGATACACCTGGCCCTCGAGACAGAACCGGCAGCCCCGGCCGCAACCCTTGCCCACCTCGAGGAGCGCCATGTGACCGTACTCGGCGTTCGGCGTCTTGACCGCCGCGATCGTCTCGAACGCGTCCACGCTCTTGAGCCGCCGCTTGACGACGACGCGCGGCGCTCCGCCGAGCGGAGCCACGTCGGCGAGGCTCCCGTCGGGTGCGTAGGACGCCTGGTAGCGCGACGGAACGTACACGCCCTCGAGCGCCGCGACCGCCTCGAGGAAGGGCCCGCGCTCACCGCCCGCGCCCTGGTACGCCGCGACGAGCTCGCCGACGATCTCCTCGCCCTCACCGACCACGACGAAGTCCATGAAGGGCGCGACCGGCTCCGGATTCGAGAAGGCGCACACCCCGCCCATCAGCACGATCGGATCCCGGGGCCCACGCGCGGCGGCGCGGAGCGGGATCCCCGCCATGTCGAGCAGCCGCAGCGCGTTGATGTAGTCACCCTCGTAGGTGATCGAGAAGCCGATGAGGGGAAAGTCGGCGAGAGATCGGAGCGACTCGAGCGCGAACGGCGGGCTCCCCGTGCGGCGGAGCTCGGTCTCATCGGCCGGGTCGGGCAGGAACACGCGCTCGCAGACGACGTCCGGCAGCCCGTTCAGATGCCGGTACATCGTCTGAAAGCCGAGGTTCGACATGCCGACGGCGTAGGTGTTCGGGTAGACCAGAGCCATCGCCACCCGGCCGCCCCAGTCCTTGCGGATCGTGCCGGCCTCGGCGGCGAGGAGCGCCTGGGCTTTCTTCTTCAGGCTCCACGACATACAGGTCAGTCTAGCATGCGCCGCTTCAGCCCTTGATAACGCCGAGGGGCCTGAGCCGCGCCACGCGTGTGGAGATGCCGAAGCGGTGGACGACGTCGACGACGTCCTTGACGTCCTTGTAGGCCTCCGGCATCTCCTCGGCGAGGGCGTCCCGGCCTCCGGCCCGCGCGAGCACGCCGCGGGCCTCGAGCTCCCTGCGCAGATCGCGGCCGCGCGCCGCCTTCACCGCCGCCGTCCGGCTCATCACCCGCCCGGCGCCGTGGCAGGTCGAGCCGAAGGTCTCCCGCAGCGCGGCCTCGGTGCCGATCAACAGAAACGAGTACCGTCCCATGTCGCCGGGAACGAGGACGGGCTGGCCCGGAAAGGCGCGCGTCGCTCCCTTCCGGTGGACGAGGAGCTTCCGCCTGACGCCGTCCACCTCGTATTCCTCCTCCTTCGCGATGTTGTGGGCCACGTCGTAGACGGTCTTCATGCCCAGGGCATCCGTCGAGAGGCCGAGCACGCGCCCGAAGACCTCGCGCGCCGCGTGCGCGAGCACCTGGCGGTTGGCGAAGGCGAAGTTCGCGCCGGCGCGCATCGCCCCGAGATAGTCCCGCGCTTCCGGCGAGCCCACGGGCGCGCAAGCGAGCTGGCGGTCGGGCACGTCGATCCCGTAGCGCCGGAGGGCCGCCTCGGTGGTCCGCAAATGGTCGGTGCAGATTTGATGGCCAATGCCCCGCGAGCCGGTGTGGATCAGCAGGGTCACCTGCCCCGTCCGCACGCCGCACGCCGCGGCCGCGGCGGCGTCGTAGACTTCGTCCACCACCTGGATCTCCATGAAGTGATTGCCGGAGCCGAGCGAGCCGAGCTGGCGCAGACCGCGCTCGACGGCGCGCTTCGACACCGTGTCGGGTATCGCGCCCTCGAGGCGGCCGCCCGATTCGATGCGCTCGAGGTCGTCGCGGTCTCCGTGGCCCCGCGCGACCGCCCACGCGGCGCCGTCCCGCATGACCTCCGCGAGCTCGGCCGGCCTGAGCGTGACGGCCCCTCCGGCGCCGACGCCGGAGGGGATCGCCGTGTACAGACCGTCGACGAGCGCCTGCAGCCGCGGCCGGACCGCCTCCGCCCCGAGCTCCGTGCGCAAGAGCCGGACGCCGCAGTTGATGTCGAAGCCGATCGCGCCCGGGCTCACGACGCCGTCGCGCGCGTCCGTGGCGACGACGCCGCCGACCGGCAGGCCGTAGCCCTGGTGGATGTCGGGCATCGCGAAGGCGGCCTTGACGATGCCCGGGAGCGTCGTCGCGTTGGCCAGCTGCTCGAGCGACAGGTCGGTGCGGATCTGCGACATCAGCGCGTCGTCGGCGACGATGAGCCCCGGCACGCGCATGCCCGGCCGCGTGCCGAGGGGAATCCGCCAGAGATACGGCCCCACGCGCTCGAGCCTCACGGGCGCCACGGTGACGCGCGGCCGCTCTAGTGCGCCGGCGCGGGTTTGCCGCGGCGGCCGGACCACGCGAGCCCGATCAGCGCGACGCCGATACCGACGAGGCTCGCGAGCTGCGGCACGCGAAAGCCCGCGAGCCAGAAGCTGTCGAGCCGCAGCGCCTCGATGGCGAAGCGCCCGACGGAGTAGAGGCCGAGGTACGCGAAGAACAGCGCGCCCGGCCGGGCGGCGAGCCGGGGGCGCAGCCCGAGGACGAGCATGCCGAAGACGGCGAGGTCCCACAGCGACTCGTAGAGGAACGCCGGGTGGAAGAACTCGAACTGGCGGTAGCCGTCCGGGCGGTGCAGCGGCGAGATGTAGAGGCGCCAGGGCAGGTTCGTCGGACGCCCGAAGGCCTCCTCGTTGAAGAAGTTCCCCCAGCGCCCGATCGCCTGGCCGAGCGCCAGCGAGGGAGCCGCGACGTCGAGGCCGCGCAGCGCCGGGACCTTCCATCGGGCCGCGAGCCAGACGCCGACGAGCGGGCCGAACAGAAGGCTGCCGTGGATCGCGAGTCCGCCCTCCCAGATGGCGGGGATCCGCCCGGGAAAACGGCCGTAGTATTCCCAGTTGAAGATCACTTCCCAGGCGCGCGCGCCTACGATCCCGGCGAGCACCGACCACTGCGCAACGCTGACGAGGTCGTCGGCTGGCAGTCCCTCCCGCTTGGCCTCGCGATACATGAGCCACACGCCGACGACGATCGCCGTCGCCATGAGAACGCCGTACCAGCGGATGGGAAAGGGGCCCCACCCGAGGAACGCGGGGATCTGGAACGCGACGGCGCCGGGCGAGGCGAACATGATCGCTACGATATCACGCAGGCTTCAGACCCATAATCGTGTCGAGTCTGGCCACGTCGGGGCGGCGAGCGACCGAAATGGTAGCGCGGTTCGACCGTCGCCATCTGATCCCAACCTGGTCACACACCCATGTGCACAATCCGAGGATGTCCTCCGATCTGTTCTTGAACGAGTACGCGGGATAGTCCTTGCCGTTGACGATGCGCCGGTGGCGGCCGCCATCCGATTCGAGCAACCCGCGCAGGAACGCCTGTGGGCAGTGCGTGACGATATCTCGCTGCCAGGACTCGAGGACGATCCGACGCGTGTGTTTCCGGCCGGGCCCGTCTTGCGGGAACACGACCGGCCAATCGCGACAGCAACAGGATACGATCATGACGGCGGAGTCGCGTCGGTATGCTCGCCCGACACGCCGTCCGGGCACGAGCTTCGTGATAGCGTCGGTCACACGGTCAGCCACATCGTGCTGGCGCTTATGGAGAAAGACCCACAACACGCACGCGCTCCGTATGGGCGATGTACCCATCACCGAGATACATGCCGAGCAAATATGCGCATGCCGGCTGTTGGTGCTGGTGGAGGGATTCGAACCCCCACTGTATCGGTTTTAAGCCGATCGCCTCTGCCGATTGGGCTACACCAGCAGACCGTTCCAGCCAGTACCGGACTGTGGCTACCGCCTTCGTCGAGATTCCCGCCTGTCGCAGCTCGAGTACGCGCGCAATGTCCTCTCGACTGCGCGAAACGCGAGACCAGCGTCGCCTGTATCGGTACGACGCCGACGATTCGCGAGCGTGCCAGCGGCCGGCGGACAGGGTCCGGCATCGTAAGCGGGACGCGCGCGGTCGTTCGGAATGGAGGCGGCGGGCGGATTCGAACCGCCGCATAACGGATTTGCAGTCCGCTCCCTTAACCACTTGGGTACGCCGCCCCGTCCGGGGAAAAGAATTGCTGGAGCGGGAAACGGGATTCGAACCCGCGACCCCGACCTTGGCAAGGTCGTGCTCTACCACTGAGCTATTCCCGCAATCCAGCGTTCGATGATACCACGGGCCACCGGACGCTCTCCCGCAGGGCCGCGGCCGCGTCCTCGGGCGGCACCGGATTGATGAAGAAGCCGCTCCCCCACTCGAAACCGGCCGGGTTCGTCAGCTTGGGAATCACCTCGACGTGCCAGTGGAAGTGATCCAGGCCGGCAGCGCGAAGCGGCGTGGTGTGGAGCATCAGGTTGAACGCGGGGTCGCCGAGCACGCCGGCGATCCGCCGGAAGAGATCGCCGAGCATCTCGGCGAGACCGCGCAACTCTTCCTCGTCCGACTCCTCGAACGCCGAGCGGTGACTCGCCGGCAGGATCCACGTCTCGAACGGAAAACGCGGCGCGAAGGGCGCGAGCGTCACGAACCCGTGGGCCTCGTGGACCAGGCGTTTCCGGACGCGCCGCTCCTGCCGCACGATGTCGCACCAGACGCACCGCTCTTTCATGCCGTAGTACTTGGCCGAGCCTGCCAGCTCCTCCGTCACCATCACGGGAATGATCGGCGTGGCGATGAGCTGCGAGTGGGGGTGCTCGAGCGACGCGCCGGCGAGCGCGCCGTGGTTCTTGAAGATCAACACGTACTCGAAGCGCGGGTCTTTCTTGAGGTCCACGATCCGCTCGCGCCACGCGAGCAGGATCTCGGTGAGCGGCTCGGCGCCGAGCGTGGCGAACGACGCGTGGTGGGCGGGCGTCTCGACGATGACCTCGTGGGCGCCGACCCCGCTCATCCGGTCGAACATGCCCTCGCCCGTGGCGTCCAGGTCTCCCTCGATACGGAGCGCGGGGAACTTGTTGGGCACGACCCGGAAGGTCCAGCCGGGCCCGTTCGGCGTCGAGTCGGGCGCGCGCCCGGCCAGGATCTCGGGCGGCGTCTGCGCTTCCTGCCCCTCGCAGAAGGCACACCTCACCGGGGCGGCCGCCTCGGGGGCGGCGCTGTGGAAGTCGGAGGGGCGGCGGCTCCGCTCCGTCGAGATGATCACCCAGCGTCCGACGACGGGGTCCTTGCGGAGCTCAGGCATCGCGCCCCCCGACCGGCGCGTCCTCGCGCGTCGCCGCGCGGCCGAGTAGCGACGCGAGCGCGGCGGCGGGAGGTTTTCCCTCGAAGAGCACGGCCGCCACCTCGGCGCAGATGGGCAGCGTCACGCCCCGCGCGTGCGCCAGGGCGAGGGCCGATCGGACCGTCGGCACGCCCTCCGCGATCATCCGCGTCGCGTCCCGCGCGGCCGTGAGCGACTCGCCGCGAGCGAGCGCCATGCCCAGCGCGCGGTTTCGCGACAGCGAGCCCGTGGCGGTCAGCACGAGGTCGCCCAGCCCCGCCAGGCCGGCGAGGGTCGCGGGCTCGCCGCCGAGCCCGGTCGCCAGCCGCGTCATCTCCGCGAGGCCGCGCGTCACGAGCGCCGCGCGTGCGTTCTCGCCGAGGCCCAGGCCGTCGGCGATCCCGGTGGCGATGGCGATCACGTTCTTCGTCGCGCCGCCGACCTCGACGCCCACGATGTCACGGTTCGTGTAGAGACGGAACTCGCGTGAGCCGAGCCGCTGCTGGAGGTCCCGGGCGAGCGCCTCGTCGGGCGACGCGACGACGGCGGCCGTCGGCCGCCCGAACGCCACCTCGCGCGCGAAGGTCGGGCCGGACAGGGCCGCGACGCGCGCGCCTGAAAACCGCTCGGCGACCAGCTGGCTCATTCTCAGATGGCGCGTGGGGTCGAACCCCTTCGTCGCCGACACGACCGGCGCGCTCGGCACGGGCAGCGTCGCGAGCGTCGCCGCGAAGAACTCGCTCGGCACGGCGACGATCACCAGCGCCGCGCGCGCGACGGTGTCCACGCCCGTCGTCGCTTCGAGCGTCGCGGGCAGCTCGACGTCGCTCAGGAACAGCGGATTGCGCCGCTGCCGGCGGATCCCGTCCGCGACGTGCGCCTCGCGACAGCAGAGCGTCACCGCGGCTCCCGCCCGCGCCAGGTGCGCGGCGAGCGCGGTGCCCCAGCTGCCGGCGCCGACGATCGCGACGTCACTCATCGATCACCCCGAAGTCGCGCTCAGGTCTCGGCACGTCGCTCGCCGAGCCGGTGCTCCTTGCCCGCGAGGAGGCGCCCGATGTTGTCCCGATGACGCACGATCACGAGCGCGGCGATCGCGGCCGAGGCGACCACGACGGCCGGTCGCGAGCCCAGCGCGAGCGCACCGAGCGGGACGCACGCGGCGCTCAGCAGCGACCCGAGCGACACCCAGCGCGTGGTCGCGACGATCGCGGCGAAGACGGGCAGCGCGGCGAGGGTCGCGAGCGGGGCCAGGCGGAGCAGCGCGCCCAGTCCCGTGGCGACGCCCTTGCCGCCGCGGAAGCCGAGGAACGGCGACCAGCAGTTGCCCGCGACCGCGGCCACGGCGGCGGCGCCCGCCGCGTCGCCCGGCGCCAGCTCGCCGCCCAACGCCGCGGCCGCGTAGCCCTTGAGGACGTCGAGCATGAGCGTGAGGATCGCCGGCCCCCGGCCCAGGGTCCGGAGCACGTTCGTTGCTCCGATGTTGCCGCTACCCTGCCGGCGGATGTCGCCCCCGCCCCACGCGCGCCCGACGAGATAGCCGATCGGCACCGCGCCCAAGGCGAACGCGGCGGCGACGGCGAGGAGGCTCAGGACCAGCGATCTTCCTCAGGCACGATCGCGCGGTAGTCGGCCTTGCGGAAGAACCGGAGGAAGTAGTCCACCGCCGACACGACGGTGAGCACGAGCGCCCCCCACAAGACGCCGGTCGCGACGACGTGGAACTCCGCCGAGCCGAACCCCTTTTCGACGATGAGCAGCGTCACCGCCACGTACTGGCTCACGGTCTTCCACTTGGCCAGCCGGGAGGCGGGAACCACGACGCCCACGGATGCCGCGACCGCGCGGAGCCCGGTGACGGCGATCTCGCGCCCGATGATCACGACGACGATCCACGCGGACACTTTGTCAATCGTGAGCAGCGACACGAGGGCGGCCGCGACGAGAAGCTTGTCGGCGACGGGATCGAGCAGGGTCCCGAGCGTCGTCACCTGGTTGCGGCGCCGTGCGATGAGCCCGTCGAGCCAGTCGGTCAGCGCGGCCGCCGAGAAGATCGCCGCGGCGATGAGGGCGTGCACCCGCGAGGACGAGATCAGAAAGAGGATCAGCAGGGGCACCGCAACGATGCGGGTGAGCGTCAGGCCGATCGGAAGGTTCACGCCGCGACTCCGCGGGACATTATGGGTGGCCCGAAAGGACCTTGTCAACGTTGGCCCGGTAGAGCGGCACGAGCGTCGTCGTGTCGAGGGCCAGGCACGCCGCCACGTCACGCCCCCGCCCGGACGCCGTCAGGTGACGCGCCCACCGGGAGTCGCGCGCGAGCCGTGAGACGTCGCCCGCGTAGGCCCGGCCAGCGGCCGACGCCGCCGCCGCGCCGTCTGCCAGCACGGCTCCGGTCCGGAGCGCGATGCGCTCGGCGAGGAGGCCCGCGCAGACCCAGTCCTCGAGCGAGCGCACGCCCCGCTCGCCGGCGCAGACGACGAGCACGTCGCGGCCGCGGCCGGCGGCCCACGCCGCCGCCGCCTCCAGGTTGACCAGCGCGCCGATGCCGACGTCCGCGGCGCCGCGCACGGCGCAGAGCGCCCGGGTGCCGTTGCTCGTCGTCATGACGATCGTCCGCCCGGCCACGCGCTCCGGCGCGAACTCCAGCGGCGAGTTGCCGAGGTCGAAGCCGTCGAGGGGCTCGCCGCGCCGCTCGCCGGCGACGAGAGCCCCCGGGATCGCGGCGGCGCGGCGGCGCGCTTCCTCCGGCTCGGCGACGGGCACGACGGCGGCGCAGCCGTTGGCGAGCGCCGTGATGATCGACGTCGAGGCGCGGAGGACGTCCACGACCAGCACGACCGCGCCCGGGAGCGTGGCCGGGGCGACCGCGTCCGGCGTGGGCGCCACGTCCACGCGCACGGCTCAGGCCCGGCGGTCGCGGAGCGCGCGGATCCGGAGGCGGAGCGCGTTGAGGTGGATGAACCCTTCGGCGTCCCTCTGACGATAGACGCTGTCGGCCTCGAAGGTCGCGAAGTCCGTGCGGTAGAGGGAGCGCGGCGAGCGGCGTCCGGCGATCAGCACGTTGCCCTTGTAGAGCTTGAGCCGCACCGTGCCGGTCACGTCGCGCACGCACTCGTCCAGCAGGCGCTGCAGCGCAGACCGCTCGGGCGAAAACCAGAAGCCGTAGTAGATCATCTCCGCGTACCGCGGCACGAGGCTGTCGCGGAGGTGCAGGACCTCGCGGTCGAGCGTGATCGACTCGAGCGCGCGCCGCGCGGCGACGAGGATCGTGCCCCCGGGGGTCTCGTAGCAGCCGCGCGACTTCATGCCCACGAAGCGGTTCTCGACGAGATCCACGCGCCCGATGCCGTGCTCGGCGCCCAACCGGTTCAGGTGCGTCAGCAGCTCCACGGGCCCCAGCTTCCGCCCGTCGACCCCGACGGGATCGCCGGCCTCGAATTCGAGCTCGACCGTGACCGGCACGTCCGGCGCCGCCTCCGGCGACTGCGTCAGCAGATACATCTTGTCGGGCGGCTCGGCCCACGGGTCCTCGAGGATGCCGCCCTCGTACGAGACGTGGAACAGGTTGCGGTCCATCGAGTACGGGCGCTCGGCGGTCACCGGGACCGGGATGTCGTGGGCGCGCGCGAATTCGAGCAGCGCGGTGCGCGAGTTCAGGCTCCACTCGCGCCACGGGGCGATGACGCGCAGCTGGGGCGCCAGCGCCGCGTACGTGAGCTCGAAGCGGACCTGATCGTTGCCCTTGCCGGTCGCGCCATGGGCGACGGCGTCGGCGCCCTCTTCCAGGGCGATCTCGACCTGCCGCTTGGCGATCAGCGGCCGCGCGATCGAGGTGCCGAGGAGGTACGCTCCCTCGTACACCGCCGCGCCGCGCAGCATCGGGAAGATGAAGTCGCGGACGAATTCCTCGCGGAGGTCCACGACGTGCACCGAGGTGGCCCCGGTTCGCCGCGCCTTGTCGCGCACCGGCAGGAGCTCCTCGCCCTGACCGAGGTCGGCGCAGAAGGCCACGACTTCGCACCGGTAGGTCTCGATCAGCCAGCGGAGGATCACGGAGGTGTCGAGCCCCCCCGAATACGCGAGCACGACCCTCTTGATAGGCTCGCCTCCCCTGTCGGGTGCGGCTCGCGAGGCCACCTTCACGGGCTCAGACATCGTCGACGGCGCCGCCGAGCAGCTCGAAGATCACCGCCTTCTGGGCGTGCAACCGGTTCTCGGCCTGGTCCAACACGATCGACTGCGGCCCGTCGATGACCGCGTCGGCGACCTCCTCGCCCCGGTGGGCGGGCAGGCAGTGCATGAACACCGCCGACGGCTTGGCGAAGCCGAGGAGGACCGGGTTCACCTGGTAGCGGCCGAAGGCCTCGAGCCGCCGCTCGCGCTCCTTCTCCTGACCCATGCTGATCCAGACGTCCGTGTAGACGACGTCGGAGCCCGTGACCGCGGCGCGGGCGTCTTCCGTGATCTCGAAGCGGCCGCCGAGCCGCCGCGCCGTCTCCTGGATGGACCGGTCGGGCTCGTAGCCGGGGGGACAGGCGACGATCATCGAGGTGCCGAGCAGCGCGCCCAGGAGCAGGAGCGAGTGGCACATGTTGTTGCCATCCCCGATCCACGCCAGGCGGAGCTTCGCCGGGTCGAGGCCGCGCTCCCACAGCGTGAAGTAGTCCGCGAGCGCCTGGCACGGGTGCTCGAGGTCGGAGAGCGCGTTGATGACCGGAACCGTGGCGTGCCGCGCCAGGGTCTCCACCGTCGCGTGGGCGTAGACGCGCGCGACGATGCCGTCCACCCACCGCGACAGATTGCGGGCGACGTCTGGCACCGACTCGCGTGTGCCCAGCCCGATCTCGGGGCCGGAGAGGTAGACGCCGCGTGCGCCGAGCTGGTGCGCGCCGACCTCGAACGTCACCCGCGTCCGGAGCGACGGCTTTTCGAAGATCAGCGCCAGCGACCGGCCCGCCAGCGGCGCGGCGCGCCGCCCGGCCTTCCAGCGCTGCTTGAGGTCCGCCGCCAGCGCGAACAGCTGCAGCGCGCCGGCGCGCGTCAGATCCGCGCCGGAGACGAAGTGCTTCACGCCGCCTGGCGGCCCAGGCACGCCGCGATGATCTCCACGGCACGGGCGCAGTCGCGCGAATCCACGATGAGCGGCGGCGCCAGCCGCAGCACCTTCTCGCCGGCCGAGAGCACGAGCAGGCCTGCGTCGCGGCACGCGTCGACGAGCGGCGCCACCGGCTGCGCCAGCTCCATGCCGATGAGGAGCCCCTTGCCCCGCACCTCCCCGATGGTCGCGTGGCGTGACCGCAGCGCGCCGAGCCCGTCCATGAGCTCCCGGCCCATGCGGGCCGCGTTCGCCGGGATCTTCTCCGTGATGAGGGTCGTCAGCGTGGCGAGGGCGACCGCCGTTACGAACGCCGAGCCCGCGAACGTCGAGCCGTGAGAGCCCGCCGTAAGAACGCTGGCGACTTCTTCACGGCAGAGCATCGCGCCGATCGGAATGCCGTTGGCGAGCGCCTTGGCCAGCGTCATGACGTCCGGCTCCACCCCGGAGTGCTCGTAGCCCCACAGCCGTCCGGTGCGGCCGACTCCGGTCTGGATCTCGTCGAAGATCAGGAGGGCGCCCGACTCGTCGCACAGCTTGCGCAGGCCCGGCAGATAGTCGTCGTCGGGGACGTTCACGCCGCCCTCGCCCTGGATCGGTTCGACGAGGATGGCGGCGGTGCGGCTGTCCATCGCCCGCTCCATCGAGCGGAGGTCGTTGTAGGGCACGTGCTTGAAGCCCGGCATGAGCGGCTCGAAGCCGTGATGATACTTCGGCTGGCCGGTCGCCGTGACCGTGGCCAGCGTCCGGCCGTGGAACGAGTTGTGGGTGGCGATGACCTCGTACCGGTCGGTCGCCAGCCGCTCCTTGCCGTACTTGCGCGCGATCTTGAGCGCCGCCTCGTTGGCCTCCGCGCCGGAGTTGCAGAAGAACACGCGGTCGGCAAACGAGTGCTCGACCAGCAGCTTGGCGAGGTGCACCTGCGGCGCGTTGTTGAAGATGTTGGAGACGTGCAGCAGCGTCGCCGCCGCCTCGCGGATGGCCCCGGTGATGACCGGGTGGCAATGGCCGAGCGACGTCACCGCGATGCCGGAGGTGAAATCGAGGTACTCGCGGCCGTCGGAGTCCCACACGCGCACGCCCTCGCCTCGGACCAGGCAGATCGGGGTCCGGCTGTAGTTGGGCGTGTGGTACCTCGCCGACCACTCGAGCAGCGTCTTCGTGTCCATTGTCCTTACCATCGGGGCCCCTTCGCCGGGCTGACTCACCTCAGGCTCGCCTCGGGCGCGACGCCCTGCAGCTTCGCACTGCGGCCCGACGTTCGGGGGAATATTGCTTCACAGCACGATTTCGGTCCCGATACCCTCGCGCGTGAAGAGCTCGAGCAGGATCGCGTGCGGCACCCGCCCGTCGATGATGTGCGCCTTCGCGGTGCCCGCCTCCAGCACGCGCAGCGACGACTCGACCTTCGGCAGCATCCCGCCGTCGATGACGCCCTCCCGCACGAGCCGCTCCGCGTCCTTGCGGGCGAGCGTGCTGACGAGACGCCCGTCGGTGCCGACGATCCCCTGCACGTCCGTGAGGTGGATGAGCTTCTCGGCGCCGAGCGCCGCCGCGACCTCGCCCGCGACGAGGTCCGCGTTGATATTGTACGTCTCGCCGCCGTCGCCGATGCCAACCGGCGCGATCACCGGGACGAAGCCCGCGTCCTCGAGCAGACGGATCGGCTCGGCGCTGACGGCGACGACCTCGCCGACGAGCCCGATGTCCAACTCCTCGCCGCTCGGCAGCCGGTGCGGCCGCCGGCGCGCGCGGAGCAGCGTTCCGTCCTTGCCGGAGAGCCCGACCGCCCGCCCGCCGTGGTGGTTGATCAGCCCGACGATCTCCTTGTTGATCTTGCCGACGAGCACCATCTCCACGATCTCCATCGTCTCCTCGTCGGTCACGCGCATTCCGCCGACGAAGCGCGGCTCCTTGCCGAGCTTCTTCATGAGCGCGTCGATCTGCGGCCCGCCGCCGTGGACGATCACCGGATGGATCCCGACCAGGGCCAGGAGAATGACGTCGAGCGCGAAGACCTCCTTGAGGTCCGCCTGCTCCATCGCGGCGCCGCCGTACTTGATGACGACCGTCCGGCCCCGGAACTCCCGGATGTACGGGAGCGCCTCCATGAGGATCTCGACGCGCCGGTGGTTGTCCGCCGTCACAGAATGTACCTCGACAGGTCCTGGTCGCGCGTCACGTCGGCCAGGCGGAGGCGGACATACTCCGCGTCGATGACGAGCTCCTTACCCCCGAGGTCCGGGGCGTCGAAGGACACGTCCTCGAGCAACTTCTCCATCACCGTGTAGAGCCTCCGGGCGCCGATGTTCTCGGTGCTCGCGTTCACCTGCATCGCAATCTCCGCGATCGCCTCCACCGCCTCCGGCAGGAACCGGAGCGTCACGCGCTCGGTCTGGAGCAGCTCCACGTACTGTCGAATCAGCGCGTTCCGCGGTTCGGTCAGAATGCGGACGAAATCGTCCCGCGTCAAGGGCTCCAGCTCGACCCGGATCGGAAACCGCCCCTGGAGCTCAGGGATCAGATCCGAGGGCTTGGCGGCGTGGAAGGCCCCGGCGGCGATGAAGAGCACGTGATCCGTGCGCACGATGCCGTACTTGGTGGTGACCGCCGAACCCTCGACGATCGGCAGGAGGTCCCGCTGCACGCCTTCCCGCGACACGTCCGGGCCATGCGCCTGCTCGCGCCCGGCGATCTTGTCGATCTCGTCGAGGAAGACGATGCCGGAGTCCTCGACGCGACGGATCGCCTGGGTCACGACCTCGTCCATGTCGACGAGCTTCTGGGCCTCCTCCTGGACGAGCAGGCGCCGCGCCTCGGCCACGCGGACGCGGCGCCGCTTGGTTCGCCCGGGGACCAGGTTCGAGAGCATGTCCTTGAGCTGGAGCCCCATCTCCTCGAGCCCCTGCCCACCGGAGAGAACCTCCACGAGGGGCATCGCCGTCTGCTGCGTCTCCAGCTCGACCATCCGCTCGTCGAGTTTCCCGTCCCGGAGCTGGGCGCGCAGTTTCTCGAGCGTCGTCGCGCGTGAGGCGTCGGGCGTGACCTCTTCGAGCGAGCCGCTCGAGAACGGCTCCGCCGAGCGGCGTGGCAGGAGGAGCTCGAGCAGCCGGTCCTCGGCGAGCCGTTCGGCCTTCTCCTGCACGAGGGCCAGTCGCTCCGCCTTGACCATGCCGACCGCGAGCTCGGTCAGATCCCGGATCATGGACTCGACGTCGCGCCCGACGTAGCCCACCTCGGTATACTTGGAGGCCTCGACCTTGACGAACGGCGCCTGCGCCAGCCGCGCGAGCCGGCGCGCAATTTCGGTCTTGCCCACACCGGTCGGCCCGATCATCAGAATGTTCTTGGGCGCAATCTCGTCGCGCAGTTCGGGCGCGACGTTCTGGCGTCGCCAGCGGTTGCGCAACGCGATCGCGACCGCGCGCTTGGCGTCGTTTTGCCCGACGATGTAGCGGTCG
>JBOHQB010000300.1:0-7210 GCA_050731995.1 Candidatus Rokuibacteriota bacterium | reverse complement strand
GGCTCATGCACGCGCGCGGCATCTGGAAGAAGCCGGGGCGCTGACGCTCTCCGAGAGGGCCGCGGACGCACTGCGTCAAGGCAGAATTCCCGGAAGGTTCGGGCGCGATCCCCGATCCCCGCCCCGGCGCCCCCGCGTAAGATCATGATTTCGCGTCTCTCTGTCTGTGGCACGTGATCTGCTCTCCGTCCTTGACAGGTGGATCGGCTAGTCGGGTCGTCAACCGATCGGACAGCGCCACCGGGCGCGCGGGGGATGCGATGCAGATGGACCTTTGGTACCACCTGGCGATGCGTGAGTACTCGGACGTGACCGAGCGGGCGAGCGCGCTGCTCGAGGATGCCGACGACGACGCCGAGGCGACCGCCGAGGCGGAGGCCGAACGGCCGGTCGTCGCCGTCGACTTCTTCTAGCAGGGATTCAGGATTGAGCGCGAACGTTCGGCGGGTGCCGATGGGACGGCAGAAGGCATGCTGAAGCTCCGTCGTCCCGCTGTCACGCTCCTCGTCATTGTCGCGCTCTGGCCGACCCTCCTGTTCGGCCAGGAGAAGGCGGGCGTCGTCACGACGCTCGAGGGCCACGTGACGGCGGCGCGCGCCGCCGTGCCGCAGCCCATCCTATTGAAGTTCAAGGACGACGTCTACCGTCAGGACCGGATCACGACCGGCGACCGATCGCTGGCGCGGATGCTGCTCGGGGGCAAGGCCGTCGTGACCGTGCGCGAGCGCTCGGTGATCACGATCACGGAGGTCCCCGGGAGATCCACGATCGATCTCGTCACGGGCAAGATCGGCCTGGCTGTCGCGAAGGAGCGGATGAAGCCCGGCGAGCAGATCGCGATCAAGACGCCGAATGCGGTCTGTGCCGTGCGCGGCACCGTCGTCGTCGCCGAGGTCCAGAGCACGACTGCGCAGGCCGGCGCTGGCGCGCCGGGCATCGTGACGCACTTCTATGTGCTGCGGGGCGCGATCGAGGTCCTCCAGCTCGTGCCGGGAACGAACACGCCGACCGGGGGCCCGCTGGCGGTGAACACGCTCCAGTCGTTCACTGCGGCGGGGAGCGCACCGCCGCATGTCTACGAGATCACGCCCGCCCAACTGGACCAGATCACCGACGGGCTCACGCCGAGCGGAATGCAGCAGTCGCGGGGGACGACGGACCAGGTCGTGAACGACCAGCTTTCGATGGCCGGCCGGCTCGGTGACACGATCATCCAGCCGGCGTGTTGCCCGCTCCGCTGGCCGTTCGCGACGCCGTCCTCGACGCTGACGGAGTCGCCCGCGGCGACCTCCACACTGTCTGGGACCCCCATTTCGTCTGAAGCCCCCGTCCCGCCTGGGATCCTCACCCCGCCGGCGATCCCCATCCCGCCCGTAACCTCCGTCCCGCCTGCGATCGTCACCCCGCCCGATGGAGGGAGATTGCGCGGGCTGGATCGTGCGGACCAAGTGGCGGGTCCCCATGGCAGACAGGGCCGCGACAACGCGAGGGAGAAGCAGGGGCGTTGAGGCGGTAGAGCGCGGCCGCGGCGATTTCAACCAAGGGCCGTCCTGAGCGCGGCGCCGACGCGCTCGACGTCCGCCGCGCGTGCCGCCTGCGTCTGGACGACGAGCACGCGGGCGGCGGGCTCCCAGGGCCGCCACGCGAGGTTCCGCTCCGCGTACAGCACGATGGCCGGCGTACCGAGCGCGGCCGCGAGGTGGCTCGGTCCCGAATCGTTGCCGAGATAGAGCGACGCGTGGGCCAGCGCGCCGGCGAGCACCGTGAGCGTCGGTTCCTCGAGCAGTCCGGTGCCCGGCAGCAGCGCTCGGAGCTCGGCTGCCGCCGTCGCATCCGCCGGTCCGCAATGGACGACGATCGTCGCTCGCCCGGCGAGCGCGCCGAGCACGGTCGCGAATGCCGCCGGCGCCCATCGCTTGTCCTCGCCGCCCGCGCCGGGATGGACGATGACGAGAGCGCGCGCCCCGTCCCAGCCGGCCGCGTGAAGCGCCCGCTCGCCCTCGGCCCGCAGTGCGTCCGACGGCGCCAACGCCCTTCGCCAATCGCCGGCCGGAGCCCCGACCGTTCCGAGAAGGTGCTCCCAGACCAGCCCGTTTCCCCCGACCGACGGCGCGACGACCGCGCCGGGAACGAGCGTGCCGAGCCGGCGCACGAATGCCGCGTCACGCGCCCCGAGCCAGCACACGACGCGCGAGGCTCCCGTCAGGAGCGGCAGACGCGGCGCGGGCGGCGCCACGTCGCCGAAGAGCGCGTCGAGGCCGAGCGCCTCGAGATCCACGGGCGTGTCGGCAATGCCGAGCACGGCGAGCAGCCGGGCCAGCCGTGGCTGCGCCGCCAGTGTCAGCGGCGGACCGGCGGTGGCGCGGAGCGCGCGCAGCGCGGGGACGGCGAGCAGCAGGTCGCCCAGCGCGCCGGGGTGGATCGCCAGCGCGCTCAGCCGCGGAGCAGGGCAAGCGCCTCGTCGTGCAGGCGCCCGTTGGTGGCGAGCGCCGTGCCCGTGTAGATCGTCGGGTTGCCGGCGAAATCGCTGAAGCGTCCGCCGGCCTCCTCGACGATGAGCTTGCACGGCGCGAGGTCCCACGGCTTCAGATCGGCCTCGGCGTAGATCTCGGCCTTGCCCTCGGCAACGAGCGTGTAGCCGAGGTAGTCGCCGGGCCCGCGCTGGCGGTTCGTGGCGTCCACGAGCCTCACGAAGCCGTCCCACCACCCGCCCTCGCGGAGGATGCCGAGGCCGGCGTGCAGGAGTGTCGCCTCCTTGAGGTGGCGCACCTCGGAGACACGGATCCGGCGGCCGTTCAGAAACGCGCTGCCGCCGCGACGCGCGACCGCGAGGTCGCCGGTGGCCGGGTTGTGGACGACGCCCACCGTGATCTCGCCGTGCTCCTCGAGGGCGATCAGCGTCGCCCACACCGGGACGCCGCGGATGAAGTTCTTCGTGCCGTCGATCGGGTCGATGATCCAGCGGACCTCCTGCGAGCCCTGCGCGCCGAACTCCTCGCCGAGAAAGCCGTGATCCGGGAACGCGCGCGCGAGCGTCTCGACGATGGCGCGCTCGGCCTCGCGGTCGGCCCGGGTCACCGGCGTCGCGTCCGGTTTGAGCGTGACGTCGAACGAGCCGCGGTAGTAGCGCAACGCGATCTCACCGGCGGCCCGCGCCGCCGCCGTCGCCGCCTCCAGCGCGTGGGCCGTGTCGACTCCCCCGGGGCTCCGCGTCATCAGCCCGCGGGCTCCTCGGCCGGGAACGGCTCGCCGCGCTCCTCGAGCACCTTCGCGTACGTCTCGAGCGCCTCGACGACGACGGGCATGCCGCCGTAGGTCACCTGCTGGAAGATCACCTCGGCAACCTCCCGGCGCGTCGCGCCGACGTTCAGGGCGGCGTGGATGTGGGCGCGCAGCTCGTTCGGCCGGTGCAGCACGGTCAGCGACGCGACCGCGCAGAGCTCGCGCTGTTTCTGCGAGACGACCTCGCGGCTGTAGAGCACGCCGCTGAAGAAGAGAGATAGCTCGCGCGCGAGGCCCTTGTCGAACCGCTTCCACAGCTCGAACCCCGACCCGGACCGGAGCGTGTGGAAGAGAGTCCGGCTCGTTTCTTTCGTGCGGGCGCGGAGCGCCGCGTCGTCCATCAGTCCCATGGCGATGGCTCCTTAGACCTTCTCGAGGATCTTCGCGAGGACGTCGGGGGCCGAGAGCATCGGGCCGTGCGCGGTGTCGAGGTCGATGGGCTCGACGCCGAGCCGTGCCGCGTATTCATCGGCCTTCGCCGTCGTCACGGCGGCGTCGCCGCGGCAGCGGATGTAGGTACAGGGCACGCCCAGCGCGTAGAAGCCGCGCATCGGCACGCGCTCGAGCCACGGCCGCGCTGGCTGGGGCGTCATCCGCGTGAGCGCGGCAACAGCGCGCGGATCGCCGGGTGCCACGTCGCCCATCCAGCGCGCGTGCTCGACCACCGCGGGGTACTGGATCGCCCCGCCGCCTGCCGCGGCCAGGCCGCGCAGCAGCGGACGCGTGTGGATCGGGATCTGCGTCTCGAGGATGGAGGCACCGTCGGGCAGCACGACGGCAGCGAGGAAGACCAGGTGTCGCACGCGCGCCGGGACCAGCTCGGCGACCTTCGGGATGACGATGCCGCCCATCGAGTGGCCAACGACGACGGCGCGCGCGAAGCCCGCGAGCATCATCGCGTCGGCGACGGCGCGCGCGTAGCGGCCGACGCTCGCGGTGCGCCACTCGTGCGCGCGCCGGCCGTGGCCCGGCAGGTCCACCGCGAGCGTCCGGTGGCCGGCACGCTCGAGATGCGCCTGGACGGCCTCCCAGCACCAAGCGCCGTGGCTCATGCCGTGCACGAGCACGAACTCCTTCGTCACGCGGGCGATCATCTCACGAAATCCGCGTGTCCCCGTTTCACAATCTCGCAATCGAAGCGGACACGGCGTCATGGTACGCTGCGAAACCGTGCTGAATCCGCACATCTTCCGCGCCTACGACGTCCGGGGCCGGGTCGGCTCCGACATCAACGCGGACGTCTTCCGTCGCGTCGGCCACGCGTACGCGACGCTCGTCCGCCGCGGCGGCGGCCGCTCCGCCGCCGTCGGACGCGACAACCGCGAATCCTCATCCGACCTCAAGGCCGGCTTCATCGCGGGGGTTCGCGCCGCGGGCGTGGACGTCGTCGACATCGGCACCGTGACGACGCCTGTCCTCTACTTCGCCGCCGCGCACTGGAAGCTCGACGGCGGCGCCACGATCACCGGCAGTCACAACCCCCGCGAGCACAATGGGGTCAAGATGGTCCACTCGCGCGCCGCTCCCCTCTCCGAAGAGGAGATCCAGGGGCTGCGGCGCACGATCGAGGCGGACGACTATGAGACCGGCGCGGGCGGGCTCACGCACCGCGACCCGCGCGAGGAGTACTTTGCGACGGTCGCGCGGCTCGTCCGGTTGGCGCGTCCCCTGAAAGTCGTCGTCGACGCCGGCAACGGCATCGCCGGCGAGTACGGTCCGGCGCTGCTGCGGCGTCTGGGCTGCGAGGTCGTCGAGCTCTACTGCGAGTCCGACGGGCGCTTCCCGCACCACCTGCCCGACCCGGAGGACCCGGCGAACGTCGTAGACCTCCAGAAGAAGGTGCTCGAGACCGGCGCGGATCTCGGGCTCGCCTGGGACGGCGACGCCGACCGCGTCGGCGTCATCGACGATCGCGGACGCCGCCACGAGGCGGATCTCGTCCTGATCCTCCTCGCCCGCGATCTCTTGACGCGACATCCCGGCGCCAAGGTCGTCTTCGACGTGAAATCCTCGCAGGTGCTGATCGACGACATCCGGAAGCACGGGGGCGTGCCGGTGATGTGGAAGACTGGCCACTCGCATCTCAAGCGGAAGATGCGCGACGACGGCATCCTCCTCGGCGGCGAGGTGAGCGGTCACATGTTCTTCGCCGACGGCTACTACGGCGTGGACGACGGCATCCTCGCCGCGTGCAAGATTGTCGAGATCGTCTCGCGCGCGAACGGTCCCGCCTCGGCGCTCTTCGACTCGGTGGAGCACCTCCACGCCACGCCCGAGCTCAAGGCGCCCTGTCCCGACGAGGAGAAGTTCAGGGTCGTCGCGGAGCTGGTGGCAGAATTCAAGAAGCGCTACGAGACGATCGACATCGACGGCGCGCGCGTGCTCTTCCCGGGCATCGGCTGGGGTCTCGTGCGCGCGTCCAACACGAACCCGTACCTCACGCTGCGCTTCGAGGCGAGGTCCGAGGGCGAGATCGCCGAGATGAAGCGCGTCATCTACGGCGCGCTCGGCCGTTACCCGTTCGTGACCCTCCCTGATTGAATCGGTCAAATGGGGGGCCCCGAAATGGCCCCCCAGGCTCGTCGAGCGAAGGGGGCTACGCCCCCCTCGGACTCCCCCGGCCTACGCTCGAGAGCGCCCCGGCCAAGCCGGAGCGCTCCTCGATATCGGATTCGCTGTTAGCCGTCGCGGAGCAGCCGCACGGCCTCGGCGACGTCGGGCGACACGGCGCAGTCACGCGCGCCCCACAGACCGCCGGGGTCGAGGAGCACGGCGCGAATCCCGGCGCTCCGCGCGCCGAGGACGTCCACGGAGTAGAGGTCGCCGACGTACGCCGCGTCCGCCGCGTCCACGCCCGCCCGCTCGAGGGCGATGGCGAAGATCCGCGCGTCCGGCTTCTCGACGCCCACCTCCGAGGAGTCGAGCACGAACTCGAGATGCCGGACGAGGTCGAGCGACTCGAGGATGGCCCGGATCGTCCCGTTGGAGTTCGAGATCACGCCGGCGGCGAGCCCCGCGGCGCGCACCGCGGCCAGGGCCTCCGCCGCGCGCGGCTCTGGCGAAGTCCAGAGGCCGACGGGCGGGTTGAAGGCGACGCGCCACGCCGTCATTGCGGCGATGGTCGCCTCGTCGGTGATCCCGAGGCCGGCGAGCACGAACCTCAGATAGCGCTCGCCGGTGGCGCGGCTCTCCGTCGAGCCGCCGGGGGCGAGCGTGGCGTCGAGCCGGGGCCGCGCGGCCCACTCCGAGCGCTGGATCTCCTCGACGCTGCGCGCTGCGCCTCGGGCCGCCAGCGCGTCCGCGATCGCGGCGTAGTCCATCCTGATCAGCGTGTTACCCGCGTCGAAGAAGATGGCGCGGAGCCGCCGGTGTCTCACGGCGCGATACGGAAGCTGAAGCTGCCCTCGGTCACGTGGGTGTCCACCGAGAGCACACGCCACTTGACCTGGTAGCGGCCCGGCGGCAGCGGCGGCACGGCGACCGTCAGGCTCTTCCGCGTCTCGGGGTCGACGATGCTCTCGCCGACGTCCACGCGCTGCCCCAGCTCGGTCAGCACCTCGACCCGCCTGTAGGCGGGCTCGATGGCGCCGGTGAACCAGAGGCGGACCCGGTCCGGCGGCCGCTTGACGATGCTGTTCGCGCGTGGATCCGAGCGCTCGAGAAAGCCGTGGGCCGACGCGCGTGCGGCGAGCGCGGGTAGAACGGCCGCGACGAGCAGCAGCGCGCGACGACGCGTCATTGGACATAGTGTACCCACTCGTATTCCGTCCCGCGCAATTGACCGGATGGGGTGATGAATCTTGTACCATTGACGCGTTGACAGGGATCGGCGACCTCCTCGGCTGGCTCGCGCGCTGGACCCACCTCGTCTCCTCGACGCTCCTCGTCGGGTGCTGCACGACGCTTCTCCTCGCGGGCCGCTCCGATC
>JBOHQB010000299.1:0-3294 GCA_050731995.1 Candidatus Rokuibacteriota bacterium | reverse complement strand
GCCCACGCGGGGGTGGGCGCCGTGACCGGCGTGCTCGCCGCCGACCGTGAGCCCGCGCAGGTCGCCGCCGTGCTCGACGAGTGGCGCGGCCACGCGCGCGCCGGCGGCGGCCACGCGACGCTCGAGTGGGCGCCGCTCGCCGTCAAATCGCGGGTGCCCGTGTGGGACGATCCGGGACCCGCCGCGCGTGTCATGCGCCGGATCAAGGAGCAGCTCGACCCGCGGCATCTCCTGAACCCCGGCCGCTTCGTGGCCGGTATCTGAGCGCGCGCATGACGCCCGCGGCCCACGCGTCTCACCTCCCGCCGCTCACGCTCCACGGCCTGTCGGTCGAGGGCGTCAACCAGTGCGTCCACTGCGGGCTCTGCCTCGCGTCCTGTCCGACCTTTTCGGTCCTCGGGACGGAGATGGACTCCCCGCGCGGGCGCATCTTCCTCGTCAAGGCGCTCGCCGAGGGCCGCGTGCGGCTCACGGATCCGACCGTCGAGCATCTCTCGCTTTGCCTCGACTGCCGGGCCTGCGAGACCGTGTGCCCGGCCGGCGTGCCGTACGGCCACCTCATCGAGGCGGCGAAGGCCGAGATCGAGCGTGCGCGTCCCGGCGGTCCGCTCCGGCGCCTGTTCCGGTGGGCGAACTTCGGCTTGCTGCTCGGCCATCCGCGCCTCTTGCGACTCGCCGCCGCCGGCCTCGCGCTGTACCAGCGGAGCGGGGTCCAGGCGTTCGCGCGCGCGACGCGCCTCGTACGCCTGCTGCCCGGGACGCTGCCCGCGTGGGAGGCGCTCCTGCCGGTGCTGCCGCCGCGCGCGGAGCGCGCGCCGCTGCCCGAAGTGACGCCGGCCGAAGGGCGACGGCGCGCGCGCGTCGCGCTGCTCGCGGGCTGCGTGCAGTCGGTGGTCTTCGCGGCGCACAACCGCGCGACGGCGCGCGTGCTGGCCAGGAACGGCTGCGAGGTCGTGGTCCCGCGCGACGCGGGCTGCTGCGGCGCGCTGAACGCGCACGGCGGCGACCACGCCCGCGCCGTCGCGATGGCGCGGCGCACGATCGAGGCCTTCGAGCGCGCCGGCGTCGACGCGGTCATCGTCAACGCCTCAGGGTGCGGGGCCCACATGAAGGGCTACGGTCACCTGCTCGCCGGCGACCCCGCGTGGGCGGAGCGCGCGTCCCGCTTCGCGGGCTCGGTGCAGGACATCGCCGAGTTCCTCGCGCGCGCGCCGCTGCGCGGCCCGCTCGCACCCGTCGCGCTGACACTCACGTATCACGACCCGTGCCACGTCGTACACGGCCAGAAGATCCGGCGCCAACCCCGAGATTTGCTCGCCCAGATCCCGGGCGTCCGGCTCGTCGAGCTCACCGAGGCGGACTGGTGCTGCGGCTCGGCGGGCCTCTACAACCTCACGCAGCCCGAGATGGCCGAGATCCTCCTGCGGCGTAAGATCGGGCACGTCGAGGCGACGCGCGCCGACGCCGTCGTCACCGCGAACCCCGGCTGCATCCTCCAGATCCAGTCGGGACTCCGGGCGCGCGGCCTCGACCTGCCCGTCTGGCACCTGGTCGAGGTCCTCGACCGCGCGTACGGTGCGCCGTGAGCGCGACGCCGCGCGACGCGACGCCGCGCGAGCACAAGGCTCACGCGCCCGCGCGCGTGACGTGTTTCGTCGTCACGGTCTCCGACACGAAGACGGACGCGACGGACACGAGCGGCGCCCTGATCCGCGAGCTGCTCGCCGCGGCCGGCCACGCGGTGGCCGGCTCGGTGATCGTGAGAGACGAGCCGGCGGACGTGGCGCGCCTCGTGCGTGCCGCGTGCGCGCGAACGGACGTGCAGGTGGTGATCCTCACCGGGGGAACGGGCATCACGTCGCGCGATTCGACGTTCGAGGCGGTCGAGGGGCTGCTCGACAAGCGCCTGCCCGGATTCGGCGAGCTGTTCCGGGTGCTCTCGTATCAGGAGGTCGGCGCCGCGGCGATGCTCAGCCGCGCGCAGATGGGCGTGCACGCGCGGCGCGTCGTCGTGTCGCTGCCCGGCTCGCCGAGCGCCTGCCGGCTGGCCCTCGAGAAGCTCCTGATCCCCGAGTTCGGGCACCTCGTGCACGAGCTCTCGCGTTAGACCCCGGGCGCGTTCCGTCGTCCGCTATACTCGGGGCAGCGGTCAAGGAGGTCTGGAAATGACACGTCGGGGAGCCCGGGTGCTCGTCCTGCTCGTCGTCCTGGTCGCCGGAGCGGTGACGCCCGTCCTGGCCCAGCCGAAGCTCTGGACCGAGGCTCCCGGCGCCGCCCCGGCGCCGGAGCTCGCGCGGTTCAACCAGCTCCTCGCGGACCTCGCGGAGCGCGCGCGGCCCGCCCTCGTTTACGTGCGCGTGCGCCGCGCGGCGCCGGCGTCGACGTCGCCCGACGACGCGCCCAGCGAGCCGCGCCGCACGAGCGGCTCCGGGTTCGTCATCGACCCGAGCGGCCTGATCGTGACCAACGCCCACGTCGTCGAGGGCGAGACCGCCCTGCAAGTCAAGCTCGCCGACGGCCGGCGCTTCCCCGCGCGCGTCGTGGGCCGCGACCGGCGCGTGGACCTCGCGCTGATCCGTGTCGACGGCGTGCAGAATCTGGCCGTGCTCCCGCTCGGCGACTCGAACGCGCTGCGCGTCGGCGAGTTCGTGCTGGCGCTCGGCCATCCGTTCGGGCTCGAGCAGACGGTGTCGTTCGGGATCGTCAGCCGCAAGGGCGCGCCGCTCGCCGTGGCCGCGCCGGGCTTCGACTTCATCCAGACCGACGCGGCGATCAATCCCGGGAACTCCGGCGGGCCGCTGCTGAACATGGCGGGCCAGGTGGTCGGGGTCAACAGCATGGCCGCGCGCAACGGCTCGATCGGCTTCGCGATCCCGTCGAACCTCGTCAAGCAGCTCGTGCCGGAGCTCGCGAGCAAGGGCAAGGTGGAGTGGGGCTGGCTGGGCGTCAGCATCGCCGAGGTCACCGACGAGGAGGTCGACCGGCTCAAGCTCCGCGAGCCGCGGGGCGTGCTCGTGCGCGGCGTGCTGCCGGGCGAGCCGGCGGACCGCGGCGGCGTCAAGGCCGACGACGTCATCGTCGCGCTCGACGGCACGCCGCTCGAGACGCCGCGCGACCTGCAGCGCATCATCTCGATCACGCCCGTCGGCAAGCGCGTACGTGTCGTCCTGCTCCGTGACGGTCAGCAGCAGGAGGTGGAGGTCGAGGTCGGCCTCTACAAGGAGCCGGCGTCCCCGACCGCGGCCCCGACGCCCCGCCGGCCTGCTCCGCCCGCGCCCCAGCGCTGATCAGGCA
>JBOHQB010000298.1:0-4359 GCA_050731995.1 Candidatus Rokuibacteriota bacterium | reverse complement strand
CACGCAGCGCGGGCATCGCCAGCCTCCGGGATCACCTCACGCGTGACACGGTCGGCAGCCGCCGCCTCGTCCAGGAGAACGCGGAGCGCGGGGATGTTGGTATCCCACTCGATCAGCGTCGGCACCGACCCGAAGCGCTCGAGCGCCCGCCGATAGAGGGCCCAGACCGGCCCGGTCACGCGAGAGCCGTGGTCGTCGATGAGGATCGCCCGGCCGTCCGCGTCGCTGACGCTGTGCCCGGCCAGGTGGATCTCGCCGATCGCCGCGGCTGGCAGCGCCGCCAGATACTGCTCGGCGTCAAGGCCGAAGTTCTGCGCGGTCACGTAGACGTTGTTCACGTCGCAGAGGATCCCGCAGCTGGTGCGGCGTGCGAGCTCGGCGAGGAACTCGGCTTCGGGAATCGTCGAGTCGCGGAAGCGGAGATACGAAGACGGGTTCTCGACGAGGATCCGGCGCCCGAGCGTCGACTGGACCCGGTCCACGTTCTCCGTGACGACCGTGAGGCTTTCTGCGGTGAAGGGCAGCGGCAGCAGATGGTTCAGATAGGCGCCGCCCGCGACCGACCACGAGAGATGCTCGGAGACGAGCCGCGGCTGGATCCGCTCCACCAGCGAGCGCAGCCGCCGCAGATGACGCGCGTCGAGGCCGTCGGCGCTGCCGAGCGAGAGGCCGACGCCGTGGATCGAGATCGGATAGGCCTGACGAATCGCGTCGAGGTCCCGCGGGGCGCCGCCGCCGCCCATGTAGTTTTCGGCGTGGACTTCGAGCCAGGGGATTGGGGGACGGGTGGCGAGGACCTCCCGGACGTGGCTGCCTCGCAGTCCGATACCGGTTTCCGCGCCACCCGCTCCCGGCATGTCGACGCTACGCCTTCGGCTGCAGGCTGCCGTTGACGATCTTCTCGCAGGCACCCTTGGGGACGTAGATCCACGCGTCGCCCTGGGCGCTCTGCTTGGACGTGCCGGCGCACGAGGACGCCTTCGTCTGGCAGTCGTTCTTGCCGGCCTTCGACACGCCGTAGCACTTCTCGTTGTCGAACTTCGGCACCGGTGCCGGCCCGCCCTGCGCGAACGTGGTGACCGCGAACGAGAAGGCGGCGGCGACCGCCGAGGCGGCGAGGACACTGGACTTGTTCATGCTGCGTTCTCCTTTTGGTGAATGGTTGTTGACCCTGCTGCGGCCTTCCTTGGCCACTTAGACACGGACCGGCGCCCGCCGGGTTCAGCCGGCAGAGCGCAGCCTCCGGCGATCACTGTATGGAGGCTTGGGCGGCCGGATGTCACGGTAGTGTCAAATGATCGTCAGCGGCGACGCGGACTTGGCTACGATGCCCTCAGGAGGCTCTTCTGACCCCCCGTGAGCACGTGCCCCTGGCCCCTCTGACGACGCTGGGCGTCGGCGGCGCGGCCCGCTGGTTCGTTGAGGCGACGGATGAGCCGAGCCTGCTCGCGGCGTTCGGCTGGGCGCGCGAGCGGGGCCTCCCGTTCCGCGTCATGGGCGGAGGCTCGAATCTGGTCGTGGCCGACGAGGGCATCGACGGGCTCGTCGTGCGTGTCGGTCTGCGCGGAATCGAGGCGCGCCGCGCCGACGGAATGATCGAGCTTTCGGTCGCGGCGGGCGAAGTGTGGGACGACCTCGTGCGCCACACGGTCGAGCAGGGCTGGGCGGGGCTCGAGTGCTTGAGCGGCATCCCGGGTCTGGTCGGGGCGACGCCGATGCAGAACGTCGGCGCCTACGGCCAGGAGGTGAGCGATACCGTCGTCGCGGTGCGCGCGCTCGACACCGCGAGCGGCGGAGTCGCGACGCCGCCGGCCGGCGAGTGCGGCTTCGGTTATCGCGACAGCCGTCTCAAGTCGGGCGAGCCCGGGCGCTTCATCGTGCTCGCGGTGAGGTACCGGCTCGAGCCGGGCGGCAAGCCACGCGTTCGCTACGCGGACATCGAGCGCGATCTGGCCGTGCGCGGGATCGCGTCGCCGACGCTCGCCGACGTGCGCGAGACCGTGCTCGCCGTCCGCCGGAGCAAGTCCATGGTGCTCGACGCGCCCGACGATCCGAACCGCCGCTCCTGCGGCTCGTTCTTCACCAACCCGATCGTCCCGGCGGCGGACGCCGCCCGTGTCGAGTCCCAACTCGAGACATTGACGGGTGATCGGACGATGCCGCGCTGGCCCCAGGCGGACGGCCGGGTCAAGCTCTCGGCGGCGTGGCTGATCGAGCGCGCGGGCTTCCGGCGCGGCGAGCCGGCGGGGCCGGCGGGTCTCTCGACGCGTCACGCGCTCGCGATCGTCGCCCGCCCGGGCGCGCGCGCGAGCGACGTCGTGGACTTCGCGCGGCGATTGCAGGCCGAAGTCGAGCGGCGCTTCGGTGTGCGGCTCACGGTCGAGCCGGTGCTCTGGGGGTTCGACGCCGGACGCTAGCGTCCCGCGGGCGGTTCAGTGCTCCGGCGCGTTGAGCAATCGCACGTCGGTCGCCGTCACGCCGAGCGCGATGCCACGGGCGCGGAGGCCCGCGACGAGCGCCTCGTAGATCTCCGTCCCTGCCGCGATCTCCTCGGCGACCGGCACCCACGGTTGCACCGCGAGGCGGATCACACCCTCGGTGACTGCGTCCACGCCGATCAGCGGCGCCGGCTCCTTGAGCGCTTTCGGGTTGCGCGCGACGACGTCGCGGGCGACCGCGAGCGCCTGGCCGACGTCGGCCCCGAGCGGGATGCTGACGAAGACCTTCAGCTGGCGGGTCTTGCCGTAGTTGTGGAGGATCTCGCCGACGATTCGGCGGTTCGGGATCACCACGCGCGAGTGGTCGGGATGCACGAGGACCGTCGAGAACAGCTCGATGTGCGCCACCGCGCCGTGGACGTTCAGCACCGAGACGTACTCGCCCACTCGGAACGGCTTCGTGAAGATGATCGTGAGACCGGCCATGAGATTGCCGAGCACGCCCTGCAGCGCGAGACCGATACCCACGCCCGCGACGCCGATGCCCGCGACGAGCGGCGCGATCTGGAAGCCGAACTTGTCGAGGGCGACGAGCGACGCGAAGACCATGACGAGGACCTTGACAACGCGGACGATGAGGATGCGGAGCGGCGGCTCCATCGCCTGCTTCTGCAGCCGCTGGTCGACCACGTTGCCGGTCCAGCGCGCGACGATGAGACCGGCGACGATGATGACGATGGCGCCGAGCACCTCGAATCCGTAACGGACGGCGAGGTCGAAGACGGCGTCGGGAATCCGCAGCGCGGGCATGGCAGCCTCCTCTCGGGATTACTTGGCTTGTGGAGCGCACCTCCCGGAGATCCGCGCGACCTTAGCATGAAAGCCGCGGACCCTGGTGTAGACTGTATGCCCGTCATGTTCGAGCGTACGCGCGACCTCCGGGTCGAGAGTCTCCGGCCCCTGATCCCTCCGGCGATCCTGCTCGAGGAGCTGCCGCTCACCGAGCGCGGATCGGAGACCGTGGCGCGGGGCCGGGAGGCGGTCGGCCGGGTGCTGAACGGCGCCGACGACCGGCTCGTCGTCGTGGTCGGCCCGTGCTCGATCCACGATCCGGGGGCGGCGCTCGACTACGCGGGGCGGCTCAAGGCGCTCGCGGACGAGCTGGTGCACGAGCTCTGCGTCGTCATGCGCGTCTACTTCGAGAAGCCGCGCACGACCGTCGGCTGGAAGGGGCTCATCAACGACCCGCGGCTCGACGGGTCCTTCGTCATCAACGAGGGGCTGCGACTGGCGCGCCGGCTGCTGCGCGACCTGAGCGAGCTCGGGCTGCCGGCCGGCTCCGAGTTCCTCGATCCGATCTCGCCGCAGTTCACGTCCGACCTCGTGTCGTGGGGCGCCATCGGCGCGCGGACCACGGAGAGCCAGGTGCACCGCGAGCTGGCGTCGGGCCTGTCGATGCCCGTCGGCTTCAAGAACGGCACGGACGGCGGGGTTCAGATCGCGATCGACGCCGTGCGCGCAGCGCGGCATCCGCACCAGTTCCTCGGGGTGACCGAGCAGGGGCTCTGCGCGATCGTCGCCACGCGCGGCAACCCCGACTGCCACGTCATCCTGCGCGGCGGCGCCAGCGGCTCCAACTACGACGCGGTGAGCGTCCAGAAGACGTCCGCGGCGCTCGTCGATGCCGGGCTTCCGGCGCGGCTCATGATCGACACGAGCCACGGCAACAGCGACAAGGACTATCGCCGGCAGCCGGTCGCCTCGCGCGACATCGCCGAGCAGGTCGCCCACGGCGAGGCCGCGATCTTCGGCGTGATGATGGAGAGCTTTCTCGTCGAGGGCCGCCAGGATCTCAAAGATCCGTCCGCGCTGCGCTACGGCCAGAGCATCACCGACGCCTGCATGGGCTGGGAGATGACGA
>JBOHQB010000297.1:0-16324 GCA_050731995.1 Candidatus Rokuibacteriota bacterium | reverse complement strand
GCGCCGCGTCGTCGGCGAGCCGCGCGAAGTGCCCGCCGGCGACCGCGATACGGAGCCCCTCGACGCCGCGTGCGAGCTCGACCGTGCACGGCGCCGGCGGACGCGTCACGCAGACGGGGTCGCGCGCATCGGGGCCCTGGATCGCGTCGAACGCCGCGGCGAGGTCGGCCACGTGGCGCGCGAAGGGACCGGCGTGGTCGAAGGACCAGGCGAGCGGAACGACGCCCGCGCGCGACACGCGCCCGAAGGTCGGCTTGAGCGCGAAGACGCCGCAGAGCGCGCCGGGCACCCGGATCGAGCCGTTCGTGTCGGTCCCGAGCGCGAGCGGCACGAGCCCCGCGGCCACGGCCGCCGCCGAGCCGCCCGACGAGCCCCCAGCGATCCGTGTCGGGTCGTGAGGATTGCGCGTCGGCCCGTAGTGCGTGTTCTCGGTCGAGAATCCGTAGGCGTACTCGTCCATGTTCAGAGCGCCGACGAGGACCGCGCCGGCCGCCCGCAGCCGCGCGACGGCGGTGGCGTCGCGCGCGGCCGGCGGGAGCCCGGCGTTGATCTTCGAGCCCGCCAGGGTCGGGAGGCCGGCGATGTCGAAGAGGTTCTTGACGGCGAACGGCACGCCGGCGAGCGGCCCCGGGTCGCCCCCCGTCGCCAGCCGCCGATCGACGGCGTCGGCGTCCGCCAGGGCCGCGTCGCCGAGCACGCGCGTGAAGGCGTTCAGCGTCGCCCGCGCCGCGATCCGGTCGAGCGCGGCGGCGACGACGTCGCGCGCGCGCATCGTGCCCGCGCGCACGGCGGCGGCGATCGCCAGGGCGGACGTGGCGCCGTCGCTCACGGTTCGAAGCGGGGGGCCGGCTCGGTCTCTTCGGGCAGCGGGAACTCGGCAACGAGCCGCGCGGCGGCGAGGAGCGCGGCGAGATTCGCGGCCACCGCCGCTCGCGAGGCCGGGTCGATGGTCAGCCCGACCTGCGCGGCCAGACGCTCGACATCGGCCTCGTCGACCCGCGGTGGTTCGCTCACGCGCGCTCCCGGGCCCGCGCGGCGACGTAGGCACGCCAGCCGCCGTACCGCGTGATCTCGCGCCGGCCCTCGCAGAGGACCGACTCGCCGAGGACGCCGAGGGTCTCCTCGCCGTCGGCGAGGCGGACCTTGCCGACGCAGAGGCCGGCAGGCTCGCCCACCAGGATCTGCGCGAGACCGGCGGCCGGCACCTCCCATACCTCGACGGCCACGCCCGCGCCACCCTCGGCGACGCGCAGCATCGCCGGATGACGGTCGTCGATGGACCAGAGCCGGTACGTCGGGGCCGTGACGGCGTCCCGCAGAAAGCGCGCACCGGCTGCCACGAGATTACCGTTCAGCTCGAGTCCGCGCATGAGCGTGCCGTTAACCGCGAGTCGAAGATTCAAGGACCACCCCTCCGATCAGGTGGCACGCGGCCGCGTGGTCGCCCCCGTCCACCGCGCGCAGGTTTGGCGCTTCGCGCCCGCACCGATCGTACCCCTCCGGGCACCGACCGTAGAAGCGGCACACGTCGGGTGGGGGATCGATCGGACTGCGGACCTCACCAGAGAGACGGAGGCGCGGGCGGCGAGGGCCGGGCTCGAGCACCGGCGCCGCCGACACGAGGGCGCGTGTGTAGGGGTGCGCAGGACGGTCGAAGACGTCGTCGACAGGGCCGTGCTCGACGATCCGACCGAGATACATGACGAGCACGCGGTCGCTGAGGAGCCGCACGACACTGAGGTCGTGGGAGACGAAGAGATAGCTCATCCCCAAGCGTGCGCGCAGGTCTGCCAGGAGGTGCAGGATCACCGCCTGCACCGACACGTCCAGCGCGGAGGTCGGCTCGTCGAGGACGAGGAGCTTCGGCGAGAGCGCGATCGCGCGCGCGATACCGACGCGCTGCTGCTGCCCGCCTGAGAGCTGATGGGGAAAGCGTCCGAGGAGCTCAGGCGGCAGGCCGACGAGCTCCGCCAGCTCGCGCACGCGGTCGTGCAGACGGATGCGGTCCCCACGCTCCCCCAGCCGTCGGATCGGGTCTGCGATCGTGTCGAAGGCCGTGAAGCGCGGGTTGAGGCTATCGGCCGGGTCCTGAAAGACCATCTGGATACGTGCGCGCTGCGGCGAGCGAGCGAACGCCGCGGCCGGGACGGTCCCGATGTCGTGGCCCTCGAAAACGATGCGTCCGTCGTCATGGTCGGTCAGGCGCGCCAGCAGGCGCACGAGCGTGGACTTGCCGCAGCCGGACTCGCCGACGAGCCCGACGCACTCGCCCGGCGCGATCGCGACGCTCACGTCGTCCACCGCGTGGAGCCAGCCGCGCGCGCCCCGCACCGGGAACCGCTTCGTCAGCCCGCGCGCGTCGAGGAGTGCCATCACAACGGTCTCCGGCAGGCGACGAGCTCGCCCGGCGCCGGGACGAGGCGCGGCAGCGGCGGCTCGTCGCACGCGTCGACGGCGCGCTCGCAGCGGGCGCGGTAGCGGCACGGCGGCAGGGCGCCGCGCAGGTCCGGCACGGTGCCCGTCACGGGCACGAGATCGCGGAGCTTGGTGCCCGGACGCGGCGTGGAGGCGATGAGCCGCGCCGTGTAGGGATGGCGCGGCGTCGTGAACAGGCGGGAGGCGGGCCCCGCCTCGACGACGTGGCCCGCGTGCATCACCACGATCCGGTCGCACCGCTCGGCGACGACAGCGAGGTCGTGACTGATCAGGAGCGTCGCCATGCCGCCGCCGGCCGCCAGCTCGCGGATCAGGTCGAGGATCGTCGCCTGCGTCGTGACGTCGAGGCCGGTCGTCGGCTCGTCGGCGATGAGGAGCGCGGGCGCGCCGGCGACGGCCAGCGCGATCAGCACGCGCTGGCACATGCCGCCGGACAGCTCGAAGGGGTACGCGTGGAAGCGCCGCGCGGCGTCGGGGATCTGTACCCGCTCGAGCAGCTCGATCACCCGGCGCCGCGCCTCCACCCGCCCGAGACGCGTGTGGCGCCGGACCGCGTCGAGGATCTGCGCGCCGACCGGGCGGATGGGGTTCAGCGCCGTGCGCGGACTCTGGAAGATCATCGAGAGCTCTCGCCCGCGATACTCCCGGCGCCGGCTCTCGCTCACCGCGAGGAGGTCGAGGCCGCGGAAGACGGCGCGGCCGGACGTGATCCCCGCGGCGCGGTCGAGGATGCCCATGATCGCGTACGCGGTCACCGACTTGCCGGATCCCGACTCGCCGACGAGCCCGACGGTCTCGCCGGGCGCGATTGCGAGCGAGACCTGCTCCAGCGCCCTGACGACGCCCTCGCGCGTGCGGAACTCTAGCGAGAGATCCTCGACGTCGAGGAGCGGCGCGCTCACGTGCGCCGCCGCGGATCGATCAGGTCGCGCAGGCCGTCGCCCAACAGGTTGAAGCAGAAGACCGCGAGCATCAGGGCGAGACCCGGAAAGAGCGCGATCCACCATTCGCCGGAGACGATGAACGCCGCGCCCTCCGCGACCATGATCCCCCACTCGGGCGTGGGCGGGCGCACGCCGAGCCCGATGAAGGAGAGCGCGGCGGCGTTCAGGATGGCCCAGCCGAGGTTCAGCGAGGCCTGCACCATCATCGGGGGCAGGCAGTTGGGAAAGACGTGCGCCGCCAGCACGCGGGCGGGGGAGTTGCCCGCGAGCCGTGCCGCGTCCACGTAGCCCGCCTCGCGCCGGACGTTCGCCTCGCCGCGCGCCATCCGCGCGTAGAAGGGCAGGTTGATGATCGCAGTGGCGATCACGATGTTGGCGATCGTGTTGCCGAGCGCGGCGACGATGCCCATGGCGAGGACGAAGAGCGGGAACGCCATGATCGTGTCGGTGATCCGCGTGACGATCCGGTCGGTCCAGCCGCCGAAGAAGCCCGCGCAGGCGCCGCCGAGGCTCCCGAGGGCGAAGGAGATCGCGACCGCGGAAAGCGCGATCGCGAGGTCCAGCCGGGCGGCGACGACGACGCGGCTCAGGATGTCGCGCCCGACCTGATCGGTGCCGAACCAGTGCAGCCACGAGGGGGGCTCGAGCTTCCGCGCGGTGTCGGTGAGCAGGGGGTCGTGCGGGGCCACCCACGGCCCCGCGATTGCCAGGAGCACCAGGGCCAGGAAGAGCGCGGAGGCGGCGAGCGTGACCGGATTCTCGCCGACGACATGCCGCGCGTGACGCAGGGAGCGGCTCATCCCTCGATCCTCACGCGCGCGTCGATCAGCCCGTACAGGAGATCGATCCCGAGGTTCAGCAACACGTACAGCGAGGCCATCGTGAGCACGAAGCCCTGCACGGGCGCGTAGTCCGAGGCGATGAGCGCCTCGAGCGCGTAGGAGCCGATCCCCGGCCACGCGAAGACCTTCTCGACCAGCACGTTGGCGCCCAGCAGGAACGAGAAAATCATGCCGAGCAGCGTCACGACGGGGAGCAGGGCGTTCCGGAGGGCGTAGGTGACGAGCACGGTGCGCGGCGCGAGCCCGGCGGCGCGGGCGGTGCGGATGAAGTCGCTCGAGAGCACGCCGAGCATCGAGGCACGCGTCATGCGCGCGATCGGGGCCATCGCGAAGAGGCCGAGCGTGACGGCGGGCAGGACCAGCTGCTTCGCCGCGGCCCCGAGGGCACTCGCGTCGCCCGCGATGACGCTGTCCAGGAGGAACAGGCCCGTCACGGTCGGGGGCGGGGAGGAGAAGGCGTCGATGCGCCCGAGCGGCGGCGGGGCCCACCCGAGCAGGTAGTAGAAGACGTAGACGAGCAGCAGGCCCGTGAAGAAGATCGGCAGGGAGACTCCCGCCGTCGTGACGATCCGCGTCGCGTGGTCGACCCACGAGCCTGGGCGCGTCGCGGCGAGCACGCCGCACGGCAGCGCCACGGTGAGCGCCAGGGCCAGGCCGCAGAGCGTCAGCTCGAGCGACGCGGGCAGCCGCGACCAGAGGTCGGCGCGCACGGCCTGGCCCGTCGTGACGGACTTGCCAAGATCGCCGCGGGCCAGGTCGCGTACGTACCCCACGAACTGCTCGGGCAGGCTCCGGTCGAGACCGAGCCGGACGCGGATCTCCTGGATCGCCTCCGCGGTGGCCGCCGGCCCGGCAAAGTAGGCGGCCGGATCGCCGGGCAGCGCCCGGTTCAGGACGAAGGTGACGACGACGACGCCCACGATGCCGGGGACCGCGAGCAGCAGCCGCCGGCCGCACAGCCGCAGCATCGGGGCGTCCTCCGCCCTCCGCTACCTCTTCTCGAGCTGGCGGTAGTCCAGCTGGCGGTGGAACCAGTACTGGTAGCCGGCGATGTTCTTCTGCATGGCCACGTCGAGGAGCGGCTGGTAGAGCGGCACGCGCGGCACGTCGGCGATCTCCAGCCGCGTGAAGGCGCGCACGAGCTCGGCGTACTTCTTCGGGTCGCTCTCGAAGCGTGCCGCGTCGATGAGCTTGTCCATCTCGGGGTTCTGGTACGACGACGTGTTGAACACGGCGTTCTGGCCGTGGAAATTCCAGAAGAAGAAATACTCCGGATAGTTGAGCCAGCCGCCGAAGGCATTGATGAAGATCGGCATCTCCTTCTTCAGCAGCATGTTGCGCCAGGTGGAGCCGGGGACCTTGTTGATCGTCGTCTTGATGCCGATCTGCGCGAGCGCTTCCTGCGCGAGGATGGCCTTCGGCTCGTTGATCGTCGCGAAGCCCTGGTCGAAGGAGAGCGTCGTCTCGAACCCGTTGGGATAGCCCCCCTCGGCCATGAGCGCCTTCGCCCTCGCGAGATCGGTCTTGAACGGCGCCGGCACCAGCTCGTGGCCGAAGGTGAGGCTCGCGATCGGGTTGCCGTGGAGCGCCACGCCCCGCGCGAAGACCGCCGTGTCGAAGATCTTCTCGTACGGCAGGGCATGCGCGACGGCCTGCCGGACCTTCAGCGCGCTGAACGGCGCGTTCTTGACGTTCATCCCCACATAGGCGAAGGCGTTCTCGACCGGGTGCGAGATGACGGTCAGCTTGCCGGCCTTCGCCAGCTCGGCGAAGTCCTTGGGCGGCAGGTCGAAGGAGATGTCGGCATCGCCGCGCTCCAGCAGCGCGCGCCGATTGCCGGCCGACGGCACCTCGCGCACGATCACGCGCTTGATCCTGGGCATCGGGCCGGACTTCCAGTCGTCGAAGCGGACGTAGATGGTCTCCTGTCCGGGCTTCCAGGACTCGAGCTTGTACGCGCCCGAGCCGGCGTCGTTGTTCTTCAGCCACTCCATCGCCCACGGGTCCTGCGCCGTCGCGTGCTTCCTCGCGAGCTCGGAGTTGACGACGACCGGGACCGGGACCGCGAGATCCGGCAGCGTGAGCTTGTCCTTGCGCAGCAACTTGACGCGGAAGGTGTGGTCGTCCACGATCTCGAATTGCTCGGGCTTCTCGAGCGAGCCCGCCTTCATCTGGAAGGTCGGAAAGCCGCCGACGGTGACGGCGCGGTCGAATGACCACTTCACGTCCCTGGTGGTGACCGGCGTGCCGTCGTGGAACTTCGCGTCACGGCGCAGCTTGAACGTGACGGCCATGCCGTCGGGCGCGACCTGCCAGCTCTCCGCGAGCTCCGGTTTGAGCACGGCGTAGTCGTACATGCGGCTGCCGTCGGGCAGCGTCTTCACGCCGTAGGTCATGAGGCGGTCGTAGAGGTTCCACGAGGCCTGGTACGCGGGGCGGTTCGCGCCGACGCCGTGGATGTCCATGCTGTTCGGTCCCGACTCGACGACCACGATCAGCGTTTCCGCGCGGCCCTGGGCGGCCGCGAATTCCACGTCGGCCAGCCACGCGACGGTGAGGGCGGCTAGGACCAGCAGAATCTTCTTCATAACGGTGTGGACCTCCGGGTTCGAGTGTCTCGTCGTCCGCTCCCGGGCTCGCAAGGCGCGTGCCGGGTATCAAGACCCGTGAAATCAGGCGTTTGTTCTGCTCGCCGCCGAGTCGCGCTGCCCGCGAAATCGGCATGTGGCGATCCCTTCGCCGGCCTGTGCCCATTCCTCAAGCAGTCCGGCGGCCTCGCCGTGCGCCGCAAGTGCGCGTCGAATCGGAATGGCCGATCCACGCCGACGCGGCATACCCCTTGCTCCCGTCGGATGCCGGAGCGCGCCGCCGCCGTCGCGCCCCCGCGGCCAAGGACGCCCGCCTGACACGAAGTGCGTCCAACCGAGTCCGCTCGCCTGGATGCCGCTCTTCCTCTACACGCTCAAGGACTCCGCTGGCCGACACTCGCCAACACCGCCTTCGGCATCGCCTCGATCAGGCGCGACTACTTCAACGTCGCGGCGATCCTCCAGCTCGGCTGGCTCCGGAGGCTCGTCACGGTCGTGCTGCCCGCGGCGGCGCCGGCGATCGTGGCGGGGCTGCGCATCTCGATCGGCAGCGCGTGGGTCGCGATCGTCGCCGCGGAGATGCTCATCGGCGGAACCGGGATCGGCTACTTCGCCTGGAACGAGTGGAACAACCTGCAGCTCACGAGCGTGATCTTCGCGACCCTCGCGATCAGCCTGATCGGCGTGCTCGAGAAGAAGGGTGAGCGCGGCGTACTGACGATCGAAGCGAAATTTCTTCACTACAAAGAGTACTAGGCCGGCCGCAGGGCCGGAGGGGGCCATGGCCATGGCACACCCGGTCGTTGGCGACGGCATGAACCGCGCGCAGCTCGGGGCCCTCGCGGGCGCCGTCGCCGCGGTCGTCCCGTCCATCGTCGAGCAGCCCGTCGCCGCCGGCCGCGGCGGCGTTCACCGCGAGGCGATGACCCTGCTCGAGCGTCCGCTCCTCGCACACGTGCTCGCGCTGACCGGCGGCAACCAGCTACGCGCGGCACGGCTGCTCGGGCTCAACCGCAACACGCTCCGCAAGCGGTGCCGCGAGCTCGGCCTGGCGCCCTCGCGCGCGGCGCGCAGGACCCTCGCTGCCCGGCCGCTCGACGCCTGACCGGTGCCGCGGCTCGGTCCTCCAGGGATTTCTGGAAGGCTGTAGCCCCGGGGGCGGAATCTGATAGACTGGGCGAGCGGTTTTCTAGCGCCGGGGGGAATCGTGGCGGTACAAGAATCGGTCCTCGCGCTCCAGGAAAGACTAGCGAACGAGCAGAAGCTCGTTCACGTCATCGACCGTATCCACTCTGCGAAGAGCCTGGACTCCATCTTCATCGAGGTCCAGGGCGAGATCCTGGCCTTCCTCGACGCCGAGCGCATGACGCTCTATGTCGTCGACCTGGACCGCAGGGAGGTCTACTCCAAGTACCTCGCGCTCGACTCGGTGAAGGAGATCCGCGTCGGGATCAGCGACAAGTCGATCTCGGGGTTCGTGGCGCTGAACGGCAAGACCGTCAACATCGCCGACGCGTACGACAAGGCCGAGCTCCAGCGGATCTCGCCGGTGCTCAGCTTCGACAGCTCGTTCGACCGGCGCACCGGGTTCCGGACGACCCAAATCCTGGCCATCCCGATCCTCCACGAGTCGAAGACCGTCGTGGGTGTCCTCCAGCTGCTGAACAAGAAGCGGGGCACGCGGTTCACCAAAGAGGACGAGGCCAGCGCCGCGCGCATCGCCAAGACGCTGGCGATCGCCTTCCACAACCAGAACCAGCTCACGCAGCAGCGGCGCGGGACCAAGTTCGACTATCTGATCTCGCAGGGGCTCGTGAACCCGGACGAGGTCAACGCCGCCATCACCGAGGCGCGCAAGCACCAGACCGACGTCGAGACGGTCCTCCTCGATCAGTACAAGGTCCCCAAGGGCGAGCTGGGCATGTCGCTCTCGCAGTACTACAAGATCCCGTACATTGAGTTCAGCGACCGGATCATCCCACCGCCGGACATCATGCGGGACCTCAAGCTCGACTACCTGAAGCGGAACCTCTGGATGCCGCTGCGACGCGAGGACAATGCGATCCTCGTCCTCGTGGACAACCCCCAGGACCTCCAGAAGGTCGACTCGATCAGCGCCGCGCTCCGCCACCAGAACATCAAGCTGGCGGTCGGGCTTCGGAAGGACATCGAGAAGTTCCTGGCGGTCGCGAGCGGCGAAGCCACGTCCAAGGACTCGATCGGCTCCATCCTCACCGACCTGGGCGCCGAGGTGCCCACCGTGGGCGGCGAGGTCGACGTCGCCGGCGGCGAGTTCGACGAGAACGACAGCGCCGTCATCCGGCTCGCGAACCAGATCATCCAGGACGCCTACAAGGCGCGCGCGTCGGACATCCACGTCGAGCCCTACGGCCCGCAGAAGGACATGGTCATCCGGTTCCGCATCGACGGCTCGTGCCGCGAGTACCAGAAGATCCCGGGCGCCTACCGGCGCGCGCTCGCGGCCCGGCTGAAGATCATGTCCATGCTCGACATCGCCGAGCGCCGCAAGCCGCAGGACGGGAAGATCAAGTTCAGGCTTCCCGACAACCGCGAGATCGAGCTCCGCGTCGCGACCGTGCCGACCGCCGGCCAGCAGGAAGACGTCGTCATGCGTCTCCTGGCCGCGAGCGAGCCGATCCCCGTCGACAAGCTCGGCATGACCGAGCGCAACCTGCGCGAGGTCAAGAGCGCCGCCGAGAAGCCCTACGGCCTCATCCTCTGTGTCGGGCCGACCGGCTCGGGCAAGACGACGACGCTCCACTCCGTGCTCGGCTACATCAACAAGCCCGAGCGGAAGATCTGGACCGCGGAGGACCCGGTCGAGATCACGCAGTACGGCCTGCGCCAGGTGCAGGTGCAGCCGAAGATCGGCTTCACCTTCGCCTCGGCGATGCGCTCCTTCCTCCGCGCCGACCCGGACGTGATCATGGTCGGCGAGATGCGCGACGAGGAGACGGCGGCGACCGGTATCGAGGCGTCGCTCACCGGTCACCTCGTCTTCTCGACCCTGCACACGAACTCTTCGACCGAGACGGTCATCCGGCTGCTCGACATGGGGCTCGACCCGTTCAACTTCGCCGACGCGCTGCTCTGCGTGCTCGCCCAGCGTCTCGTCAAGCGCATCTGCGTGGAATGCAAGGAGGAGTACCACCCGGAGCAGGACGAGTACGACCAACTCGTGCGCGCGTACGGGGCCGAGTACTGGGAGAAGCTCGGGCTGAAGTACGACGACGATTTCGTCCTCTACCGGGGCAAGGGCTGCGGCAACTGCAACAACTCCGGCTACCGGGGGCGCGCGGGCATCCACGAGCTCCTCGTCGCGACCGACGGGATGAAGCGCCTCATCCAGACCAAGGCGCGCGTGGCCGAGATGCTCGAGGTCGCCCGCGAGAGCGGCATGACGACCCTCGTGCAGGACGGCATCTTGAAGTCCCTCGACGGCGTCACCGACTTCCTGCAGGTCAAGGCGGTCGCGATCAAGTAGCGCGTCGCTCCTCCGTCCGCGGTGTCACGTCGCGGAACGTCCGCCAGAGCAGCAGGTCGTAGACGATCTTCAGGCCGCCCCCGAGCGCGAACGGCGCCCCGAGCGCGATCGTCTGCATGATCCAGCCCGTCGCCGCCGGCGAGAGCGCCTGCGCCACCGTGCGCGCGACGTTCGTCAGCGCCGCCGCCGCCTCGCGCTCGTGGTCCTCGACCACCGCCATGACGTACGCCTGGCGCGTCGGCACGTCCATCTGCGAGAGGAGGTGCCGGGCGAGGAGGAAAGCGACGGCGGCGACGGGCGTCGTCGCCAGCCCGATCGCGATCAGGAGGATGTTCGAGGCGACGTGCGACCAGACCATCGTCGGCAGGAGCCCGAAGCGCCGCGCCGCCGGCACGGCGAGGAGCATCGAGAGGCCGGTGAGGAGCTGGACGCCGAGGAAGACCGAGCCGAGCGAGGCGAGGTCGAACTCGAAGCGCGTGTGGAGGTACAAGGCGACGAGCGACTGGAGGGTGAAGCCGCCCGCAAAGGAGTCGAGCGCGAAGAGCGCGGCCAGCCGCCGGATCAGCGGCGCGGAGGTGAGGGGCCCCCGCGCGGCGACGCCCGCCCCGGCGCGCGCCTCGGGCAGCCACAGGTAGGCGAGCGCCTGGACGCCAGCGCCGGCGAGGAACACGGCGAAGAGCGTCCGGACGCCGAAGGCGGCGACGACGGCGGCGCCGAGCCCGGCGGCGACGTAGCCGAGCAGGTTGTAGACGCTCAGCGCGAGGGTGCGTCGCTCGGCCCGGACCGCGCGCGCGATGACCACCTGCTCGATTGCCAGAAACGGGCCCGTCTCACCGGTCCCGACGGCGACGTTGCCCAGCATCGTCGCGAGCACGACGAGCCACGGTTCCCGCGTGGCCAGCAGCAGGAGGGCCGCGACCGCCGACAGTCCGGCCAGAGCCACGAGCGCCGCGCGTCCGCCGAAGACCTCCGCCGGCCGGCGCACCGCCCAGGTGAGCGCGGCGCTGCCGACGAGCGTGCAAGTGACCGCGACTCCGACGCCCGTCGCCCCCATGCCGAGGTCGCTCAGGTAGACCGGCAGCAGGATGCCGAGGAATCCGTAGCAGAAGGTCCGCGCCATCTTGGCTCCAAAGACGGCGGCGACGGCGGCGGCCGGGAACTCGGGAGGCATGGCTCCTTGTCTCATGAATAAGTGGACTTGACTGATAGTCAACGCCTGTTTAGTATAGGGGGCCCAGTAAAGGAAGGGGTGTTCCGATGAACCCGGTGGAGCGTGTTCTCTACGACGAGGTCACTCATCTCCTCGACCGGATCGCGACATCGGTCCCGGTGGGGAGCCTCGGCAACGCGCAGGCGGTGAGCCAGACGCTCAAGGCCCGCCTGGACGAGGCAGACGCGCAGCTGGCAGCGGTTCGAGCCTCGATGCTGGAGGGCTACGGACGTTGGCGCCGCGCGCTCGAGGACGTCGAGAATCTCTGGGCGCTGGCCGCCTGGCGGTCAGCCGCGGCCGAAGAGGCGGGCGAGCAGTCCACGCGTATCGCCGCCTGAGGCGGCGGGCTCGGCCACCCAGGCCGAGCGGAGGGCGTCGAAGCGCTGCCAGTAGTCCGGTCGCGACTTGGCGAGGGTCAGCTGGACCGCGAGCAGTCGCGCCGCCTCGCTGTCGCCGTCGGCGCCGCGCGCGCGGGGCGCCGGCGCCGGTACCGCCGGCCCCAGCTCCTGCTCGAGCCTCGACAGAAAGGCCAGCACCACGCGCTCGAACTCACGTCGGTCGTCCGCGTTGTCCTTCACGGGCGGTGGCAACCCCCGCGCGCGGCGCGCGGCCACCATCGCCTCGAGACAGGCGTAGTCCACGGCCTCCTCGAGGCGCTGGCGGACTTCCCCGTCGATGCGGACGGCGAGCGGGTCGCGGGGCTCGGGGTGGCGGAAGGGCACGCTCAGCCGAGCATCTGCGCGAGCCCGGTTGCGAGCGGAAGCGGCTCGATCCCGAAGGCCGAATAGAAGGGCCGCGCGTCGCAGACGTTGTCTTCCTGGAGGATGAGGAGCTCCTCGCGCCCCGCGGGGAACCCGGGCAAGCGGCTGAGCCACGCGACGAGCGTGGGCGGCACGAACGCCTTGAACACGCGCCGCCGGCCGAGCGCGCGGCCGATCAGGTCGAGGAGCTGGACGAGCGACACGGCGTCGGGCCCGCCGACGTCGAACGTCTGCTTCACCGTCGTCTCGAGGGTGACGGCCCGCGCGAACGCACGCGCCACGTGCTCCACCGGCACCGGCTGCAGCCGCTGCCGGCCCGTGCCGACGACGGGCACGACCGGGAGCCGCCGCACCATCGCGGCGAGCGTGGAGACGAAGTGATCGCCGCGGCCGTAGATCACCGAGGGGCGGAAGATGGTCCAGTGCAGCGCGCTCGCCCGTACCGCCTCCTCGGCGGTCCACTTGGTGCGGTGGTAGCGCGACGCCGACGAGGCCCGCGCGCCGAGCGCGCTCGCCAGCATGAATCGCCGCACGCCCGCGCCCTCCGCGGCGTCGAGCAGGTTGAGCGTGGCGCGCACGTGGAGCCGCTCGAACGTCGCCTGCTCGGACGGATGCTCGCGGATCGCGCCGACGAGATGGACGACCGTGTCGCAGCCCGCTACGCCTTCTTCGAGGCTCTGGCGCGCCATGACGTCGCCCTCGACGCGCTCGAAGGCGGTGAGCCCGCGCAGCTCCAGCTCGGAGCCGCGGCGTACGAGGCAGCGGACGGAGTGCCCTTCGGCGCACAGCGCCCGCACGAGCGCGTGGCCGACAAAGCCGGTCGCGCCCGTCACGAACACCCGGTGGACGGCCGACGTCACGCCCCAAGCATAGCAATCCCCGCGGGGGCGGGTGCTAAGATCGCGACGTGGCCGTGGCACGCGCATCGCTGATCCTGCCGCTGCTGCTCCTCGCCCCCGTCCTCGGCCAGGCCGCGGTTCCGGAATCCCGGCCCGACTTCCGCGACGTCGACGCCGCCGCACGGGCCGCGGTCGAGTCGGGCGACATCCCGGGGGCCGTGATCGTCGTCGGTCGCGGCGACGACGTCCTCCTGCATCGCGCGTGGGGCGCCCGGCGCGTGCTCCCCGACGCGGCGCCGATGACCGAGGACACGATCTTCGACATCGCCTCGCTGACAAAGCCGCTCGGCACGACGCTCGCCGTGATGTCCCTCGTCGAGCGCGGCAAGATCTCGCTCGACGCGCCGCTCGGCCGGTACCTGAAGGAGCTCGACGACGGCGCGCACGCGTCGGTCACGATCCGCCGTGTGCTCACGCACACGGCCGGCTTCCCGGCGACCCCGCCCAACGCGACCGTGCAGGGCGGCTTCCCCGGCGCCGCGCAGGCGCTCGCGAAGCTGCCGCTCGACTCCACGCCGGGCACGAGCTTCCAGTACAGCGACACGGGCTTCATCCTGCTCGGCGAGGTCGTGCGCCGCGTGAGCGGCCAGCCCCTCGATCGCTTCCTCGAGCGGACGTTTTGGAAGCCTCTCGGGCTGCGCGACACGTCGTTTCGGCCGCCGGCGTCCCTGCGGCCGCGGATCTCCCCGACGGAGTGGACCGAGGGCCGCCTGCTCTGGGGCGAGGTGCACGATCCGCGCGCCCGGCTCCTCGGGGGGGTCGCGGGCCACGCCGGCATGTTTTCGACGGCCGCCGATCTGTCGCGGATCTGCCGGATGCTCGTCAACGAGGGCGCGCTCGACGGCACGCGCGTGCTGCGCGCCTCGACGGTCCGGACGATGTGGGAGCGCTCGCCCGACGGCAACGGCACCCGCTCACTCGGCTGGGACATGAGCTCCGTCTTCGCGCGGGTCATGTCGCCGTTCTTCCCGCCGGATTCCGCGGGCCACACAGGCTTCACGGGGACCGCGGTGTGGATCGACCCGCCGACCCGCGCCTGGATGCTCGTGCTGACGAACCGCGTGCATCCGAACGGCGGCGGCGCCGCGCGCATCAGCGAGCTGCGCACGCGCGTCGCGGCGGCCGTCGGCGCCGCGCTCTTCCGGTCGCCGCTGCCGCTCGCCGCGGGCGCGGCCTCGCCGGCGGCGGACCCGCCCGTCGAGGCGCCGGCGCCCCGCCCGGGCGGCGTGCGAAGCGGGCTCGACGTGCTCGTCGGCCAGGGCTTCGCGCCGATCGCGGGTCACGCGGTCGGTCTCGTCACCAACCAGACGGGGATCGACGCGCGCGGTCGGCGCGGCGCGGATCTGCTCAGCGCGGCGCCGAACGTCCGGCTGCAGGCGATCTTCTCGCCGGAGCACGGCCTCGGCGGCGACCTGAACGCCGACGTGCCGCACGGGCGCGACGCGGCGACGGGCAAGCCCGTCTGGAGCCTCTACGGCCCCACGCGGCGGCCGACGCCGGCGATGCTCAAGGACGTGACCCTGCTCGTCTACGACGTCCAGGACGTCGGCGTGCGCTACTACACCTATCTCACGACGCTCGTGTACGTGATGGAGGAGGCGGCGCGCCAGGGAATTCCGCTCGTCGTGCTCGACCGTCCGAACCCGATCACGGGCCGGGTCGTCGAGGGGCCGGTGATGGATCCGGACCTCGGCTCGTTCACCGCGCCGCACACGATCCCGGTGCGGGCCGGCATGACACTTGGCGAGTTCGCTCGCATGGTCGCGGCCGAGCGGCGGATTCCCGTCGCGCTGACGGTGATCCCCATGGAGGGCTGGGAGCGCTCGATCTGGTACGAGGACACGGGACTCCCGTGGATGAACCCGTCGCCGAACATCCGCTCGGTGACGCAGGCGCTGCTCTACTCGGGGATCGGGCTGCTCGAGGCGACGAACCTCTCCGTCGGACGCGGCACCGACCGGCCCTTCGAGATCGTCGGCGCGCCGTGGCTGGACGGTCCCGGCGTCACGGGCGCGCTCCAGGCGCTGCGGCTGCCGGGCGTCGCCTTCGAGCCCGTGACCTTCACGCCGTCGGGGGACCGCTACGCGCGGACGCCGTGCGGCGGCGTGAGGATCCGGGTGACGGACCGCGAGGCCATCCGGCCGGTGACGGTCGCACTGGCCCTCGCCCGGGAGCTACGCGCGCGTCACCGCGACCAGTGGAGGCCCGAGAGCGTCCAGAACCTCCTCGTGAACCGGGCGACCATGTGGGCCTTCCTGCGCGGCGAGCCGCTCGATCGTCTGGTCATCTGGGCTGAGAAGGAGCGCAGCAGCTTCTTGAACCGCCGCGCGTCGTACCTCATCTACCGATAGACAGGGTGCGGGCCCCCGGTCCTCCGGACCGCCCGCACCCCGACGCAATCACCGTTGGGCGCTGGTTTGTTCGCGTGCGGAGAGCCCGCACTGCCGCTCCGGACCGCCCATGCCCCGACGCAATCACCGTTAGGCGCTCGCTTGTTCGCGTCGCGAGAGCCGGTACCACCGCTATCGTTCGACGACTCGCAGGCGCTTCGGGAGGTCGGGGCGCAGGCGGTCGCGGGTGCCGGCGGGCACCGTGACGACGTCGGGGTCGCCGTCGCTGACGAAGCGCTCGCCCGGATTCCGGTCGAACCAGTCGAGCCAGTAGCGGAGCTCGCGCGCGAGTGCCTGGATGCGGGGCACCCGCGCCGGATCGAAGGCGCGCGCGAAGGGCGACGCGGCCGCGCCGCCCGCCACCATGAGGATGGCGTCGTGGTGGTACGTCACGCCCTTGGCGGTGCCCGTGCGCGCCCACGCCACGTTTTTCGGGTAGGCGCCGTGCGGCAGCGCCAGCGCCCGCACGCGGTACTCGGGGACGTGGCGCTGGATGAACACCTGCGCGTCGGCGATCTGCGCCCGCACCGTGCCCTCGGCGTACTTGGCGAGGTTCGCGTGCCAGAGAGTGTGGTTGCCGATCTCGTAGCCCCGCTCGGCGAGGAACTGGAGCTTCCGCGCGGCGTACTCGGGCTGGTTGAAGAGCCGGTTCGGCGGATCGGCGGCCGGCAATACGAAGAAGGTCGCCGCGCGGCCGAAGTCCGGCTTCTCGCGCGTGAACGCTTCCAGGATCCCGACCGCCGAGCGCG
>JBOHQB010000296.1:0-5255 GCA_050731995.1 Candidatus Rokuibacteriota bacterium | reverse complement strand
TCCGACTCTTGTCAACCTCGACGACCATCAGGCGGGACTGCTGGATCAACTCTGAGAGGGTCTGCGCCATCGCCGCTACCTCCTCTATACGGGGAGATTTGGCGTTAAATTGTCGCATCTTAGATGTGACGCAACCTCCATGTCAAGCCGCACCGCATCCAACGCTAACGCTGCTCCCCGCGGAGCGGGAGCTCCCCGGGCGCGGCCGGCGGCGCCTTCGGGGCTTCCGGCGGCGCGTACTCGGACAGGCACGCGTTCAGAAGCCGCTCCGCCTCCGCCCGATCTCCGGCTCCCAAGAGCTCGACGATCGCCCGACGCGTGTCGAACCTCACGATCGGACCGTTCGTGAGCGGGTTGTAACAGCGGCTGAGCTCGAGGAGCATGCGTCCGACGAACTGGGTGTCCGCCAGGTTCGCCTCGATCTGGCGGAAGAGGTCCAGCGCATGGTCGTCGCGCCGGCGCGACCTGAGGCCCCGCCGGAGGCCTTCATACTTCGCGTCGATCGGCTTCTTGTCGCTCATCGGACGTCGGGCGCCGCCACGGCCGCCACGTCCCTCAGCTCGAGCGCGTGCCCGGCGTAGAGGTTGAGCCCGTCGGGACGGACGTAGCCGCAGACGGTGATGCCCAGCTGCTCGGCCAGCGCGACCGCCATCTCGGTCGGCGACGTGCGCGAGGCGATGACGGGCACGCCCATTCGCGCGGCCTTGAGCAGCATCTCGGACGAGACGCGGCCCGTGGACAGGAGGACCAGGTCCTCGGTGGCCAGCCCTCGGCGGAGCGCCTCGCCCTTGATCTTGTCCACGGCGTTGTGGCGTCCGACGTCCTCGGCCACGACGAGCAACCGCTCGCCGTCCCAGAGGCCGGCGCCGTGGATCCCGCGCGAGCGCTGGTACTCGACGGCCGCTCCGAAGAGGGCCTTCATGCCCCGAACGAGCTGCTCGGGGCGCACCCGGACCGATGACGTGAGGCGCGGGAAGAGACGATGATCGATCCGGAACGTGATGCCGCCGCCGCACCCCGAGGTGAGGATGCGCTCGACCGGCAAGGTCACCGGATGCCGGAGCGTCACGTCGGCGCGGCCGTCCACGGCGGAGACCTCCAGGCGCCGGACGTCCTCGAGGCCCGCGATCACCTTCTCCATCCAGAGGTAGCCGACGACGAGGTCTTCCAGCGCGAGCGGCGTGCAGAGCAGCGTGAGGAATTTCTCGCCGTCGACCCAGATCGTCAACGGCTGCTCGCGGACGACGTCGCCGGCGACCTCGGTCGCGCGCCCGCCCCTGACACGGAGATACGTTCGCATGACCGCCGCCGTGATTCTAGCGCGGATAGAGAACGCGCACCAACGTCAGCCCGTGCGCCGGCGCCGTGGGGCCGGCGCGCGTCCGGTCGCGCGAGGCCAGCACGTCGGCGAGCCAGCCGGGGGGGCGGGCGCCGCGCCCGACTTCGATCGCGCTGCCGACGATCACGCGCACCATGTGGTGCAGGAACCGGTCGGCCGACACGAGGATCGCCACGCGCCGCCGCCGCTCGAGCACGTGCAGGGCGCGCACGCGACACTCGGGAGCGGCGTCGCGGCCCGCGGCCGCGCAGAAGGCCGCAAAGTCGTGGCGTCCCCGGAGGACCCGGAGCGCGGCGCGCATCGCGGCGAGGTCGAGCGGCGCGCCCACGTGCCATGCCCAGCGACGGAGCAAAGGCGACGGCACCGCCCCCGTGTCGAGCAGGTAGAGATACCGCTTGCCCGCGGCGTGGCGCCGCGCGTCGAACCCCGGCTCGGCGTCGACGGCGTCGAGGACGCGGATCTCCGGCGGGAGCGCGGCGTTCAGCGCGCCGACCACCACCGCGGGGACGAGCGCCGACCGCCCGCTCAGTGACGCCGTCTGGCGCAGCGCGTGCACTCCGGCGTCCGTGCGGCTCGCGCCGACCAGTCGGACGTCCTCGCCGAAGAGCGGCCGGGCCGCGGCAAGCACGTGGCCCTGGACCGTGGGCGCGTCGGGCTGCACCTGCCAGCCGTGGAACGGCGCGCCGTCGTAGGCGAGCGTCAGGCGGAGTGTGCGCAGCGGGGCTATCGCGGCGGCGGGCGGCGGCGCGGCGACCGGTAGGGGACCAGCGTCAGCCACACGATCGCCACGACAAGGAAGATGAGGACGCTCGAGGCCGTCTGCCACGACAGCCTGTCGAGGACCGCGGCGCCGTCGGCCGCCTGCTGCTGCAGCCACTCGCCGCGGGCGAAGTCCTTGGGCTCGTAGTAGCGCGGGCTGTAGCCGGTCATCGTCTCGACGAACCGCACGACCGGCGGCACAGCGACGTAGGCGACGGCGATGATCGTCAGGACGACGGCGAGCTGGAAGCGCCCGTGGTGGCCGAAACGCCGGTGGTAGGCGCGGCGGAGGCCGAGCACCCTTACCCGTTCACGACCAGCTCCGCGATCTGCACCGCGTTCGTGGCGGCGCCCTTGCGCAGCTGGTCGCCCACGACCCAGAAGTTGAGTCCGTTCGGATGCGAGAGGTCGTCGCGGATCCGCCCGACGACGCAGTCGTCCTGCCCCTCCACGTCCACCGGCATGGGATAGCGCTCCGCGGCCGGGTCGTCGCAGACGCGGAGCCCCGGGAAGCGCTCGAAGAGCTCCCGCGCGCGCGCCGCCGTGACCTTCGACTCCGTCTCCGCGCTCACCGCGATCGAGTGGCAGGTGAAGACGGGCACGCGGACGGTCGTCGGCGCGATCCGGAGATCCGGCAGCTCGAGGATCTTGCGGGTCTCGTTGATGAGCTTCCACTCCTCGCCCGTGTAGCCGTCGGGCGCGAACCTGTCGATGTGCGGGATCAGGTTGAACGCGATCGGGTGCGGGAAGTGCTGCGGCGTGATCGCCTCGCCGCGCGCCCACGCCAGCGTCTGCCGGCGGAGCTCCTCGATGCCCTTGACGCCCGCGCCGGAGACGGCCTGGAAGCTCGTCGCGACGACGCGCGAGAGCCGCCCCGCGTCGTGCAGGGGCTTGAGCGGCATCACGGCGACGATCGTGGTGCAGTTCGGGGAGGCCAGGATGCCCCGGTGGCGGCGGGCCGCGTGCGGATTGATCTCCGGCACGACGAGCGGCACGGCCGGGTCCATCCGGAACGCGTTCGACTTGTCCACCACGACCGCGCCCGCCGAGACGATCGTCGGCACGTATTCCTTCGACTGGGCGGAGCCGGCCGAGCAGAAGGCGATCTCGACGCCCGAGAAAGCCCCGGGCTCGATCCTCCGCACCGGGACGGCCTCGCCCCGGAACGACACGGTCTTGCCGACCGAGCGCTCGGAGGCGAAGCAGCGCAGCTCGCGCACCGGGAACTTGCGCTCCTCGAGGATGCGGAGCGTCATCTGCCCCGCCGCGCCGGTGGCGCCGACGACCGCGACCGTCATCCCCGACGCCATCAGTACTGCGCCTCCACCTCGCACACGATCAGATCTCCCATCTGCCGCGTGCCGAGCGCCTTCTCGCCGGGTCGGGCGATGTCGGCGGTCCTGTGCCCCGCCGCCAGCACCCGCTCGACGGCACGCTCGACCCGGTCGGCGTCGGCCACCATGTTCACAGAGTACCGCAGCAGCATCGCGACCGACAAAACCGAGGCGATCGGGTTAGCGATCCCCTGGCCCGCGATGTCGGGTGCGGTTCCGTGCACGGGCTCGTAGAGGCCGACCTGCCCGCCGCCCGCCCCCGCGAGGCCTCCGAGGGACGCGGAGGGCAGCATCCCCATCGAGCCCGCGAGGATCGCGGCCTCGTCGGACAGGATGTCGCCGAACGTGTTCTCGGTCACGAGCGTGTCGAACTGCGTCGGCCGGCGAACGAGCGCCATCGCGCAGTTGTCCACGAGCACGTGCTCGAGGGTGACGTCGGGAAATTCCCCGGCCAGCCGCGTGACGGTCTCCCGCCAGAGCTGGGAGACGACAAGCACGTTGGCCTTGTCCACCGACGCCAGCCGTTTCCGGCGCTTGCGCGCGACCTCGAAGGCGACGCGCGCGACACGCTCGATCTCGCTCGTCGAGTACGCCATCGTGTTCACGGCCCGCGCCGAGCCGTCGGCTGCCCGCTCCAGACCCCGGGGCTCGCCGAAATACAGGCCGCCCGTGAGCTCGCGGATCACCATCAAATCCGTGCCGTCGACGACCTCCCGCTTGAGCGGCGAGGCGTCGACGAGGAACGGGAAGCACTTCGCCGGGCGCAGGTTCGCGTAGAGATCGAGCTGCTTGCGCAGGCCGAGGAGCCCGCGCTCGGGCCGCTGCTCCTGCGGCAGATCGTCCCACTTGGGCCCGCCCACCGCGCCGAAGAGCATCGCGTCCGCGGCCCGACACAGGGCCAGGGTCGCCGGCGGCAGCGGCGCGCCGGTCGCGTCGATGGCGCCGCCGCCGACGAGCCCCTCCTCGAACTCGAAGGTCGTGCCCGAACCCTTCCCGACCGCCCGGAGAACCCGCACGGCCTCGGGCGTCACCTCCCGCCCGATCCCGTCGCCGGGCAGCACCGCGATTTTGTGGGTCATGACTCGCGCTCGGCAACGATCTTCTCGGTGATCGTCATCGCCACGGCTAGGGTCCAACCTCCTTCACGCGCTGGCCGGCCGGCTGCGCCACGCGGTTGAGCGCCGATAGGTAGGCGCGCGCGCTCGCCTCGATCACGTCCGTCGAGGAACCACGCCCGGACACCACGGTGCCGTCGAAGTCCACCTTCATCGCCACCTCGCCGATCGCGTCCTTGCCCGAGGTCGCCGCGCGCAGGGAGTAGTCCTGGAGCTTCCCCTTGAGGCCGGTGATCGCGTCGATCGCGACGAGGACCGCGTCCACGGGGCCGGCGCCGATGCCCGAGTCCTGGAACACCTGCCCGTCCTTCTTGAGCTTCACGGTCGCCGACGGCACGACCCCCGTGCCGCTGATCACGTGGAGGTACTCGAGCTCGTAGCCGGCGGCCCTCACTCCTGTCACCTCGTCGGTGACGATCGCCATCAGGTCCTCGTCGTAGACCTCCTTCTTCCGGTCGGCGAGATCCTTGAAGGCCTTGTACGCCCGGTCGAGGTCCGGTCCCGAGAGCTCGAAGCCCACATCTTTCAATCGCACCGCGAGAGCGTGGCGGCCCGAGTGCTTGCCGAGCACCAGCTTGTTGGACGCCCGCCCGATGTCCTCGGGGCGCATGATCTCGTACGTGAGCTTCTCCTTCAGCACGCCGTCCTGGTGGATCCCCGCCTCGTGGGCGAAGGCGTTCTCGCCGACGATCGCCTTGTTCGGCTGGA
>JBOHQB010000295.1:0-7772 GCA_050731995.1 Candidatus Rokuibacteriota bacterium | reverse complement strand
CGCTCGTAGCCCATGTCGAAGCAGTAGTCGCTGCCGAGCATCACGCGGTCGGCGCCGACGGTGCGGACGAGGTAGTCGAGCGCGCCGGCGTTGTGGCTGATCGTGTCGTAGGTGAAGCGGCGCAGGTAGGCCTCGAAGGGCTTCTTCGCACGGTCGCGCGCCTCGGGCCGGACGCGCTGGCCGCGGCGCAGCCGACCGAAGAGGTACGGCAACGCGCCCCCGGCGTGGGGCAGGCACACCTCCAGCTTTGGCACCCGGTCGAGCACGCCGCCGAAGACGAGGTGCGCGGCGGCGATCGTCGTGTCGAACGGGTTGCCGAGGAGGTTGTTCAGGTAGAAGGGCTGCAGCCGCTTGCCCCCGATGACGTTGAGCGGGTGGAGCAGCACCGGCAGGCGCGCCTCCGCGCAGCGCGAGTAGACCGGCAGGAACGCGGGATCGGACAGCTCGCGCCCCCCGACGTTCGTGCCCAGGTAGATGCCCCGGATCCCCCGCATGCGTGTCACCCGGTCGAGCTCCTCGAGCGCGCGCGCGGGATCCTGCATCGGCAGCGTCGCGCAGCCGACGAAGCGGTCGGGGTGCGCGCGGTGGGCCTGCTCCATCGCGTCGTTGACCGCGCGCGCCAGCTGCACGCCGACGTCGGGGTCGGTCCAGTGCACCATCGGCGTCGTCAGCGACAGCGCGTGCACGTCCACGCGCGCCCGGTTCATCGCCTTCACGCGTCGATCGAGGTCCCAGTACGTGGCGTCGAGCGGCGGCGTCCGACTCTCGCCGATGAGGAGCACGGGCCCCTTGGGGGTACGCTCGACGCGCCCGCCGAACTGGGCGCAGCGTTGCTCGACGATCGCGAGGAACTTCTCGGGGAAGAAGTGCGCGTGGATGTCGATGATGGCGGGCTGGGTCACGCCCCGGGATTGTACTATAGGCGCGCCGCGCCGGGGCCCCGAACGACCCCGGGCCGGGGAGGGGGACCGTGAGACTGCCGCACGAGCGCTTCGACTATTCCGCCATCGTGGACCGCACGCCATGGAAGCTCCCCAAGGGGGCGCGCATCGCCGTCTGGGTGATCGTCAACATCGAGGAGTGGGACATCGAGAAGCCGATGGCGCGCCAGTATCTCACCGCGCCCCAAGGCGTCTCGACGGTGCCCGACGTGCCGAACTGGGCGTGGCACGACTACGGCATGCGGGTCGGCTTCTGGCGTCTGTTCGAGGCGCTGGCCAAGCGGAGACTGCGCGCGACCACGTCCATCAACGCCAACGTCTGCCACTCCTACCCACGCGTCGCCGGCGCGATGCGCGACGCCGACTGGGAGTTCATGGGGCACGCGGTGCGGCAGGGCGCGATGCACACGCAGCCCGACCAGCGCGCCGTGATCCGGGAGTCGGTCCAGATTCTGAAGGCCTTCACGGGCCGGAAGCCCAAGGGCTGGCTCGGTCCCGGGCTCACCGAGACGTGGGAGACGCTCGATCTCCTCGCCGAGGAGGGGATCGAGTACGTTTCCGACTGGGTCAACGACGACCAGCCCTACGAGATCCGCACGACGGCGGGGCCGCTCGTGTCCGTGCCCTACTCGATCGAGCTGAACGACATTCCGATGATGGTCATCCAGCATCACGAGTCCGGCTACTGGCAGACGCGAGTGCGCGATCAGTTCGACCGGCTCTACGCCGAGGGCGCGCGGCAGCCACGCGTGATGGCGATCGCCGTGCATCCCTACATCCACGGCGTCCCGCACCGGATCCGGTATTTCGAAGCGGCGCTCGACTACGTGCGGAAGAAGAAGGGCGTCTGGCTCACGACGGGCGAGGAGATCTACGAGTGGTACAAGGCCGGACACCGCTGACGCGACGCTCGCTCGCGCTCGCAATGCTCGTGGCCGTTGCGCTCGACGGGTGCGTCACGTACCCGTCCACCGTGGCGACCAAGGGTCAAGACGCGGCGACCGGCGAGCGCGATGCGCACGAGTGCCGGAAGATCGCCGAGAAAGATGTAGTGCCGCCGCTCGCGGTGGGGCTCGGGACCAAGCTCGTGTGGGCGCTCGGCGGAGCGGTGCTCGGCGTGGCCGCGCTGTGGCCCGCCGGCGCCGGCAACGATCCTCAGCTCGCCGCTCTCGTCATCGGCGGGGCGGCCGGGCTCGGCTTCGTCGTCGGCTCCATTGCCGGCACGTTCAAGGGGGCCGACGAAGCGTCACGCGCGGCGCGCGCGCGGGAACGGGTCTTCGCGCACTGCATGACCGAGCGGGGATACCAACTCGAGCAGTAGTCGGGGCGTCTACGCGCGGGTCGGCTTCACCGGAGCCACGACGACGTCGGTCGGGTGGCCCTTGAGATAGTTCTCGACGTTCGTCACCGCGCGGAGCAGACCGTCGCGGATGACCTCGGGCGTCTGGCCCGCCGTGTGCGGCGTCAGGACGACGTTCGTCAGGGCCAGGATCGGATCACCGGGCTTGAGTGGCTCGTCGTGGAAGACGTCGAGCCCCGCACCGGCGATCTTGGATTGGCCGAGCGCATCGAGGAGCGCGTCGCGCTCGACGAGGGCGCCCCGGCCCGTGTTGACGAGGAACGCGGTGCGCTTCATGAGGCTGAACTCACGGCGCGAGAGGAAGCCGCGGGTGTCGGGCGCCAATCTCAGATTGAGCGAGACGAAGTCGGCCTCCCGCAGCAGTTCGTCCTTCGACGCCGCGCGCGCGCCGAGCGCCTCGATCCGCGCCTTGTCGCCGCGCGCGCTCCACGCCAGCACGGTCATGCCGAGGGCCCGGCCCAGTTCGATGACGCGCGCGCCGATCGTGCCGGTGCCGAAGACGCCGAGGGTCTTGCCGAGACACTGCGTCAGCATCTCGCGCGGCCAGGCGCCGCCGCGCATCTCGCGGTCGAGCCGCACGATGTGCCGCCCCACCGCCAGCATGAGCGTGATCGTGTGCTCGGCGACGGCGAAGGCGTTGACGCCGGGCGTGTTGGTGACGGTGACGCCGCGGCGCCCCGCGGCGTCGAGGTCGACGTTGTCCGTGCCGGTGCCCCACACCGAGACCATCTTGAGCTCGCGGCAGCCCGCGAAGACCGCGTCCGTGAAGCGGGCGTGGGCGCGGATGTTGATGGCGACGCGGGCGAGGTCGACGCGCCGGATCAGCTCGTCGGGGTCGTCCGCGCCCCGCGCGGTGACGACGCGCACCTCGCCGAGCGCCTTCGCGCGCTCGTGGGCCGGGCTCCCCACGAAGACGGACGGGAAGTCGTCCGGGACGACGATCAGGGGCGTGGCGGCCACGGCCGGGGGCTACGCCGCGTCGGCGAACGCCACCTGGGCGGCGGCGACGCCCGCGCCCGGCTCGCACTTCCAGCCGAGGTCGCGCAGGGTCAGCTCCAGCGCCGAGAGCGTCGGCAGGACGTAGTGCGGGCTCGCGGTGATCCCCATGGTCCCGATGCGGAGCGTGAACTGGCGCACCTTGTCGAGGCCGGTGCCGATGAGGATCCCGTAGCGGTCGCGCATGTGGCGAACCACGTCGGACGGCTCCACGCCCTTCGGCGTCCGGATCGAGGATACGGTGTTCGACAGCACGGTGGGATCAGGGAACATCTCGAGCCCCATCGCGGTGACGCCGCGCCGGAGCGCCTCGCCGGCCACCGCGTGGCGACGGAAGCGCTGCGGGAGCCCCTCCTCGAGGATGAGGCGCGTGGCGACGCTCATCGCCGCGGTGAGGTGCGTGGGAATCGACACGGGCTGGCGCCGCGGCGTACCGTCCGGGATCTGGCCGCCGCGCGAGACCGGGATCCAGTTCTCGCGCCAGCGCAGCAGGTCGTAGGCGTACGACGTCGCCTTGTGCTTGCGCTTCTCCATCGCCTGCCACGCGCGGTCGCTGATCGAGACGAGCGCCATGCCGAGCGGCGCCGCGAGGCACTTCTGCGAGCCGCACATGTTCAGGTCGACACCCCACTCGTCGGTGCGCACGTCGAGGCCGGCGAGCGAGGAGACGGTGTCGAGCATCAAGAGCGCGTCCACGGAGCGCGCGATCTTCGCGACCTCCGCGGCGGGGTAGGTCGTGCCGGTCGAGGTCTCGTTGTGCACGAGCGTGATAACCTTGGGCCGCACGCGCTCGGCCTCGCGCGCGAGGCGGTCGAGGTCGAGCCGCCCGCCCCACTCGACGGGAAACTCCGTCCAGTCCGTGCCGACGCGGTTCATGATCTCGCGCATGAGCGCGCCGAACACCCCGGCGCCGACGACGAGGGCGCGGTCGCCCGGCTCGATGACGCTCACCGCGCCGGCCTCGAGCGCGGTGCGGCCCGAGCCCGGCATGATGATGACCTCGTGCTTCGTCTGGAACACGTCGCGGAGCCCGAGCGTCGTCGCCTCGAGGACGTTCTCGTCGAAATGACGGTCGTACTGGATGGTGGGCGGCTGGTTCATCGCCTGGATCACCGGGAACGGCAGCTCCGTCGGCCCCGGAATCATGAGCAGCGGGCGCGTCATCACCTTGAGCCAGTCGATCGTCGGGGGCACCGTCGTCTCCTTCCGTGGGGTCCGCTCATTCTAACATCGACCTTTGCACGCCGGGCGGGCGGCTTGACGGCACGACGGGCGGCGCGGATAGTGCTCGCACGCGGGATGCGCGGCCGGTCGCCGGCCGGAGGAGGTCACGATGCGGGCACCTAAGGTGATCCGGCTGGACGAGGCCGAGATCGTGAAGTTCGGGCCGGACTCCCACTATCAGCCGATCCTCGGCGACGACCAGGGGAGCACGCCCGTCCGGACAGGTATCCAGACCGCGCAGCCCGGCTACGTCGCGCCCATGCACTCGCATCCCTACCTCGAAGTGCTGCACATCCTCGAGGGGACGACGGAGGCGTGGCTCGAGGGGCAGGAAGACCGCCCGGTGCGTCTCCGGAAGGGGGACACGATCGCGCTCGAGCCGAACGTCCCCCACAGCTTCCGCGTCGTCGGCGACGAAACGCTCCGGCTTCTCGGCACGCACGTGTCGCCGCGGCGAATCGTGGACTACAAGGACGGGGGCAAGACGGACGCGCGCGGCTACCGCGTGCTGGAGTAGCCGCCGGTCGTCAGCGTTCGGGAAGCCGCTCGGGCGCGCGGCGGATGAAGTAGAGGTTGCGGGCGTAGACGAAGAGGCCCGCGCCCTGGCCGATAATGAACACGGGATCGAGCCGGTAGATCGCGTAGGCCAGGAGCGTGGCGCCGCCGCCGATCGAAAAGTACCAGAATGCCTTGGGAACGACACTCCGTCGGAGTCGCTCGGACGCGATCCACTGCACAAGGAAGCGGGCGGAGAAGAAGGCCTGTCCGAGCAGGCCGATGCCGAGCCAGACCTGGTCCGTCGTCATCGCGGGAGTACCTCGTCTGGAGAGTGGAGGGGGCCGCGCCGCGCGCCGGGGGCGCTAGGACGCGGCCTTGTTGTCGAACATCGCGCGCAGGACGTTGAAGGCCTTGCGGACGTCTTCCGGCCGGCGACGCCCCGAGATGAGCGCGAAGATCTTCTCGGCGTCCTCGGTGGGCACGCCGGAGGGCTTGTCAGCGCGCACATCCGTGAGGTCGCGCAGCGGCACCTCGAGCGCCACCGACACGCGATAGAGGCTGTCGATCGAGATGGACTTCTCGCCGCGCTCCACCTCGCCGATGAACTTGCCCGAGAGGTTGGAGCGTTCGCCGAGGCGCTCCTGGCTCAACGACCGTTGCTTTCGGAGAGCCCGGAGACGCTGGCCGAGGAACTTTCTTACGTGCTTGACGGCTCGCTCGCCCACCGAGTCCCATCGTAACACCTTTAAAAGTCTCGACAACCCTCCTCGGGTGGTCAAAATCTGGTAAGGTCCGACCTATCAGTCTTGCGATTGGCTCAACCCACGGGTTCGGTGGGTCCGGAGGTAATCGCCAATACCAGCGCGCCCTTGGGGCTCCGCACCGTGTGCACGCACCCGGGCGGCCGGCGCGCGTAGTTACCAGATGTGCAGACGCCGGTGTCATCGGCGACCTCACCCTCCAGCACGTAGATCTGCTCGTCCCCGAGGTGGCGGTGGCGGGGGATGGTGGCGCCCGGCTCGTAGCGCATGAGGATCGCCTTGTGCTCGCCGTCCTCCCACAGGGTCTTCCAGAAGACGCCGGGACGCCGCTCGACCCAGGGGCGGTCGCTCGCGCTCACGTAGAGGCTCACGGGATCGCTCACGGAATGTCCACCTCCACCTCGCCGTCCACGACGCGCGTCTCGTAGACGCCGACCGCGAGGCTCGCGTCCACGTTGCAGCGGCCCGTCGCGAGGTCGAAGTCGTAGCCGTGCCACGGGCACACGACGCTGCCTCCCTCGAGCCACCCCTCGGCGAGCGGGCCGTCCTCGTGCGGGCAGAGCGGCGTCACCGCGCGGAACCGGCCACCGCCCAGATTGAAGACCGCGAGCGCCAGGCCCGCGGCCTCGACGTAGACCGCCTTACCGACCGGGACGTAGGCCGCCTGCGCGACCGTGACGAACGCCATCAGCGCTGCGACTGCCGGAGCGCGTCGCGGATCGCCGCGCGGAACGCCTCGGCCGGCTGGGCGCCGACCAGCGCCTGACCGTTGATGAGGAAGGTGGGGGTGCCCCGCACGCCGAGGGCGCGGCCCTCCGCGACGTCGGCCTCGACCGCCTTCGCGAAACGGCGCTCGTCGAGGCAGCGCGTGAAGGCCTCGCGCGAGAGCCCGACCTCCACCGCGTAGGCGATGAGCTGGTCGCGCTCGAAGTCGGGCTGCGCCGCGAAGAGGCGGTCGTGGTACGCCCAGTACCGGCCGAGCGCTCCGGCGCAGCGCGCCGCCTCGTGCGCCGGCTTCGCCAGGTCGTGCATGGGGAGCGGGAAATCCTTGAAGACGAGGCGTACGCGACCGTCGAACTCCCGCATCAGATCGTCCAGCACCTGCTGGACCCGTCGACAGTACGGTCACTGGTAGTCGGAGAACTCGACGATCGTGACCGCGGCCCCGACCGGTCCCTTCGCCATCACGGGCTCGATGCTGAGGCCCGCCGAGCGCTCCTGCGCGCACGCGGCGGCGACGGGAACGACGAGCACCAGCGCCAGCAGAGTGTAGTACACTCGCGCGCGGACGCGGCTCACGCAGCGGAGGATACCATGGAGCTGATTTTCGCCACCTATCCGTCCTGGTCGCTCCTCGTCGTGCGCCTGGCCCTGGGCGTGGTGTTCTTCGCGCACGGCGCGCAGAAAGTGTTCGGCTGGTTCGGGGGCAACGGGTTGCGCGCGACGATCGACGCGTTCCGCCAGTACATGGGCATTCCGGCGGCCGCGACGGTGCTCGCGGCGCTGATCGAATGCTTCGGCGGGCTGGCGTTGATCGTCGGTGTGCTGGCGCGCCCGGCCGCCCTCGGGCTGATCGTCGTGATGCTCGTGGCGATCACCAAGGTGCACTGGCGGCACGGCTTCTTCATCAACTTCCAGAACGTGCCGAACCGCGGCCACGGCTTCGAGTTCAACTTCGCCCTCGCCGCGATGGCCCTCGCGATCCTGCTCGGCGGCGCGGGGCGGTGCTCGATCGACCGCCTGATCTTCCCCCTCGGTGAGTAGCCGCGCGCGCCCGCTCGGGGTCCGGGGGCAGGGGGTCGGCACGGAAATCCGCGAGTAGACCGACGCGGTGCACACAGTGAATGGGTACGCCTTCGAAAAAGGGGCTCTTCGTGGAAGTGAGTGGGTGAAAACAGGGAGCTGAAGGTGCGGGACCCCGCTCTGGCGGCGGCCGGAAACACTGGGGAGCCGGCGCGAGAATCGGGCATGATCGGCGCATGCCAACTCCCC
>JBOHQB010000294.1:0-8784 GCA_050731995.1 Candidatus Rokuibacteriota bacterium | reverse complement strand
TCGAAGTCCATGCGCGCGGTCGCGTCGTCGCCCATCTGCGCGCCCGTGACGAGCGCGCCCCGAAAGCGCTGGAAGACGAGCGCGTTGAGCACGTGCGTGCCGGTGTGCAGCTCCGTCTGGAGCGCCCGGAACGCGGGATCGACCGACGCCTGCACGACGCCCGACGTCTCGACGGGCTCGGCGAGCAGGTGCCACACGCGGCCGTCCGCGATCTCGAAGCCGGTGACGCGGACCTCGCCGGAGCGCCAGACGAGGCGACCGCGGTCGGCGAGCTGGCCGCCGCCGCCGGGATGGAACGGGCTCTGCTCGAGCACGACCGCGCCGGGCCGCGCGTCGACGACGCGCGTGTCGACGGTGAGGACGTCGGGATGCTCGTGGCAGAAGTAGCGAGACACGCTCAGCGTCCGAGGAACTTCCTGACGCTCGTCGCGATTCCGCCGACGTCGAGGCCGTGCTTGGCGTAGAGGCCCTTCGGATCGCCCGATTCGCCGAAGCCCGTGACGCCGAGTCGCTTGAGCGGCGTGGGCCGTCCCTCCGCGAGCGTCTCGGCGACGGCGCCCCCGAGACCGCCCTGAATCGAGTGGTCCTCGACCGTGACGAGGTGCCTGGTCTTCGCGGCCGAGCGCAGCAGCAGCTCCTCGTCGAGCGGCTTGATCGACGCCGCGTTGATCACCTCCGCCGAGATCCCGTCCGCCTGCAGCAGCTTCGCCGCCTCCAGCGTGTTCCCGACGGTCCCGCCCGAGGCGACGAGCGTCACGTCCGTGCCCGCGCTCAGGATCAGCCAGCGGCCGAGCTGGAAGCGGTAGTCGGGCGGGCAGACGTCTTCGAGCGCCTGGCGGGTGAGGCGCAGATAGAGCGGGCCATGGTGCTCGACGGCGTACGCGACCGCCTGCTTCGTCTCGCGCTCGTCGGCAGGCTGGATGATCGGCACGTTCGGCAGGGCGCGGATGCACGCGATGTCCTCCAGCCCCATCTGGCTGTAGCCGTCCTCGCCGATCGCGATGCCCGAGTGCGTGCCGACGATCTTGACGTTCGCGTTGGTGTAGGCGACGGAGATCCGGATCGTCTCGAACCGGCCGACGACGAAGCAGGCGAAGGAGCAGACGAAGGGAATCTTGCCCGTGAGCGCGAGCCCGGCGCCGACGCCGACCATGTTGGACTCAGCGATGCCGAGGTTGAACGCGCGCGTCGGGTACGTCTTGGCGAACTTCGCCGTCATCGTGGACTTGGAGAGGTCGGCGTCGAGGGTGACGATCCGCTCGTCACGCGCGCCCAGCTCCAAGAGCGCTTCACCGAACGCGGCGCGGCTGGACTTGGCTCCCATCGGACCTCCTTGACTACAGGCTCGCCTCGCCCGTCGAACAGGCTTCGGCTCGCACTGCCACTACCTCTTCTCCAGCGCCATCAGCTCGTCCACGATCGCGCGCGTCCGGGCGTCCCACTGATCCTCGGCGACGCCCACGATCTCGCGGATCGCGCGCACGGCCTCCGCCGGCTTCGGCGCCTTGCCGTGCCACTCCGGGTCGTTCTCCATGAACGACACGCCCTTGCCCTTGACCGTGTGCGCGACGACGAGCGTCGGCGTTCCCCGCGTCGCCTCGGCCTGGTCGAGCGCCTTGCCGATCTGGTCCAGGTCGTGACCGTCGATCTCGATGACGGGCCAGCCGAACCCCTGCCACTTGGCCGTGAGCGGTTCGAGGTCGAGGATCTTCTTCACGAAGTCGTCGAGCTGGATCTTGTTGTAGTCGACGATGACCGTCAGGTTGTCGAGGGGATTGTCGGGCTGGCCGAGCTTCGGCGCCGCCATCGCGGCCTCCCACACCTGGCCCTCCTGGGCCTCGCCGTCGCCGAGGATGCAGTAGACCCGGGCGGGCGAGCCCGACATCCTGAGGCCCAGCGCTACTCCGAGGGAGATCGACAGCCCCTGGCCGAGCGAGCCCGTCGCCGCCTCGATGCCCGGCAGCGCCGTACGATCCGGGTGGCCCTGGAGCGGCGAGCCGAGCTTGCGCAGCGTGATTAGCATCTCCTCGGGGAAGTAGCCGGCGCGCGCCATGACCGTGTAGAGCGCGGGCACGGCGTGGCCCTTGGACAGCACGACCCGGTCGCGGTCGGGCCAGTCGGGCCGCTTCGGATCGTGGCGCAGCCGTCCAAAGACGATCGCGACCAGGATGTCGATCACCGAGAGCGAGCCGCCCGGATGGCCGGAGCCGGCGTGGGTGAGCATCCGGATGATCTGCATGCGGCACGCGCGGGCGATGTCGGACAGGCTCGCGTCTGCCATCAGTCCAATCTCCTCATGTCGATTGCGTCGACGCGAACACCGGAGACGGCGATCTCGGGCGCGTAGACGACCTCGTCGGCCGCCCACACGATCGTAGGCTTGGCGTCCTTGGTGACGCCGAGGACGTTGTTCAGGAACGTGGCGATGTTGTCGTTGATCCGGATCGTGTTCGGCCTGATCGGCCCCGCGATCCGCCCGTTTCGGATGATATAGGAATCGGCGACGACCGTACAGGTGAAATCGCCGGCGCGGAGCCCATTGATCGGGTACGTGTACCAGATGCGCCCGATGTAGAGGCCGTCGCCGACCAGGCGGAGCAGCTCGTCGCGCGTGACCGGGTCGGCGCCCTCGACGATGACGTTCGATGCGGCGATCCCGGGCGGCACGTCGAACATCCGGCCGCCGCCGGCGCCGAACCGGAAGCCGTTGCGCGGCGCCAGCGCCACCACCGCGGCGTCGCCCGTGGCGCCGAGCTTCTCCCCGAGTCGGGGGTCGCGCAAGAGCCGGCGCGATTCGTACCAGTTGGCCAGGCAGCCGCTCAGGATGCCGTGGCGGATCAGGTCGGTGCGGCCCGTCGGCAGCCCCTCGCAGGTGACGCCCTTGCTCCCGGCGAGCCCGGCCAGCCCGCCGTGGTCGTAGACGCTGAGCCAGGGCGAGGCGACCCGCCGGCCGACGCGGCCGAGGAACGGCGTGCTCATCGTGTGGAAGGCGGTCGCCGTGCAGGCGGGCACGATCAGGTTGTTGATCAGATCGGTCACGGGCTGGCGGCCGAAGACGACGGTGTAGGTCCCCGACGGCACGCGCTCGCCGCCGATGCCGTCGATCGCGGCCATCGCGGCGTCGGTGCCCGCGTCGTCCGTGAAGTGGTCCAGGCGCGTGCCCACCGTCGAGCCCGAGCCCTTGCTCCCGTGGCGCTCGACCATCGCGGTGACGAAGGCGGTGACGATCGTGGACTCGTCGGTCTCCACACGCGGCAGGCTGGACGAGGCGATCGCGATCCTTTCTTGAAGGATCGTCACGTCGCCCCCGAGGATGAGCCCGAGGGCCGCGAGCCCGGATTCGCCGCCCGCCAGCTCGGCAAGCCGAGGGGAGTGGAGAAACGTCCGGAGGCCGCCGTTGACGATCGTCCAGCCGGCGCCCACCAGCGCCTCGTCCGACACGTCCATCAGCCGCGCGTCGTGATAGCCGTCGAGCGTGCGGCTTTCGCGCGTCGGCTTTGGCAGGGAGACGAAGTCCGGATCCACGACCGCGCCCCGCCGCGCCTTCGCGAGCGCGCGGCGGCCGCCGGCGGACGAGAGATCGGCCGGCTCGCTCCCGAATCCCGTGGCGCGGCCGGCCTCGGTCTCGAACGTCGCCCTGACACCGAGGCCGAACGACTCCGTGGACTTCGGCTCCTCGACCCCGTTGCAGGGAATGTGGGAGGTGTAGTTCAGCCGCGCGAGGAGCACTGCGTTGGACGCGGCGAAGACCTCGACCTCGCCGACGCCGGGCTCGCCGCGCGCCAGCTCGAGAGTCTCGGCGACGGCCCGGGCGAGGTCCGGGAGGCTCCGCACGGAATTCATCGGGTACCCAGCGGACATCATCGAGTGACGTCGCGGAATGCCGACAGGGCGGGGTCGGCAGCGATGCGTTCGGCCGAGAGGCTTGCGAGCGCGGCGCGCACCAGCGCGAGATCCCGTGCAACCCATGCAAGACCGAGCGCGACCCGAAGCTCCGCCGGCGCCAGCAAGGGCGCCTGATCCGCGCGGAGGCATTCGAGGGCGCGTGGGCCGACGAACGCCCGGTGAAGCGACAGACACAGGTCGCGCGCTTGGGAGGTCGCCAGCACAGCCCGTTCAGCGGGTTTCACCCCTGCTCCTCGAGCAGAGCGATGTCGGCGATGTCCTGTGGCGAGCCCCGCAGCCTCTTGAGTTCGATGAGCCCGGCGCGTGAGACTACCGTGACGGAGCGTCCTTCCCACTCGATGTCGGTGCGCGTCTGCCATGCGCGCTCGGTCGCGCCCGGCCGGACCTCGATCACGTCGAGCATCAGCACCTCCGGATCGCCGGGGACAATCTTGGTGAGTCGATGCATCACGACTTCGCCGCCGGCCAGCCGTGTGGGCGTTCGCTCGCGTCGAACGAACCCGTGGGGCAGGAGCACATCGGGAATCGTCGCGACGGCGGCCGGCGGCGCCAGGAGATCGATATCGATGGTTGCCCTCGGACGCGCGTGGATGGACATCGCGATTCCCCCGCAGATCGCGTACGGGACGCGAGCGGCGCCGAGGGCGGCCACAAGGATGCGAAATTCCTCGAAGAGATTCGGCATGCTCCTTTCGGGGAGCGTAGCACGGCACGCGTCGATGTAAGGCCGCCTCATGGTGTATCGTCGCTACGATTCGCCCGCGCCGCGCTAGGAGGATCAGCGACCATTATTTCGGACACCGGGCTACTCTCACCCTGCACCATGAGCGTAGGCGACACAAAGGCCGTTATCGGATGTTGTGGCGGGAGCTGGAGGGCTCGTCACCGCGAGGGTCAACCATGCTGGGGTGATACAGCTCGTCAGCGCGAGGTCAACCATGCTGGGGTGATACAGAGCGATTTGCCCGCCTCTTCTGTGACCGAAAGAGGACTGACCCGGCCCGACGCGAAGCCTCACCGGCGGGCCTGAATGCGATCGACGAGGATGGACAGGTGGGACGCGGCGCCGCTCACGATCGACGGGTCGATCTCCGTCGGCTCGGAGGAGGAGGACAGCCATGTAGCCTCCACGACAGCGCCGTCGTGCCGCACCCGGCCGAATCCGAGCGCGAAGATCGCGCGGATCTCGTTACGCGTCTCCGGGGCTGAAAACAAGGCCCACGCGAAGTCCGCCGTCTTGCTCTCCAAGAGGACCTTTTGGTCAAAGTCGGCATCGTGGGTCGAAATGATCGGTGCCCTCCCGAACCATAACCACCCTCGCCCCAGCCACCACCCCAGATTTTTGAGGCTTGCGTACACGGCACAGAACGAGCCGCGTGACCGGCAGCCGGCGCGGATCCTGAATCCCGAATTTGGCTCGCCCCTTGTAGCCGGGTACACGAAGCAACTCACCTGGTATTCGGTGCCCCCATGAACGAAGGCGAGCCTGCCGCGCGACACTCGACCACCCAGCGCCGTGGCCAGGCGCTCGAGGACCGAGGCTCTTCGCTTCTGGGTCACCGCAAAGGCGATGACGGCCATGCCCAGGACAAGCGCCATCGCGACGCCGATCCAGAACAGGATGTCCGGCATCTCTCCCCCCAGGAACCGGGGGACAAAGCACCTCGGGGAATCGTGCCCCTGGAAACAGGCGTCGCGCGGGTCTTGCGCAAGACGCAAGTCCTGCACGACGACGCCGACGACGAGCATCAAGCTGGCCTGCCCTGTCCCGGTCCGCACGGTTGCGCCAAACGTAGCGCCGGGCCGCCGGGAGATCAAATGACAGCACCTCCGCCCCCTGCCCGACGCGCAGTCGTCCACCGCAGCGCGGGCGGGCCAGCACGTCGATGTCGAACGCCCCGCGCATGAGAGCGGCCCACGCCTAGTAGCGAGCGACCGGTGCCGCCGTCGGCTCGTCGTTCGTTTCCGGTGTAGCACGCGCGATTACGGGCGTTTCCTCGACGGCGCCCCATAGGCGACCACGCGCGCTCGCCAGCCAGAATGGGGCGCGAGCACGCCGTGGTACAGCACCGGATTGATCCGCGGTCGCGTAAAGACCGACGGCCTCCTGAGTGACCAGGAGGCCGTGGTCGCTGCGGTCGATTGGTTGCGGGGGCCCGAGCGGGATGCCCCGCAGCGACCAACCATCGAGTTCCAATTCGAGGTCCAGCTCTGATCCCGAACTCGCGCTCGACCGTGTCGCCGTCACTCCCGCCTCGAACGAAGGATGTGGTGACCCCGGCGGGATTCTACCCTGTCGGCGTGCGCCAAGTCCGCGGGATCGTGAGGGTCGCTTGACCCCGTGAGATGACGGGGAGCGTAAGCGACACAAAGGCTGTTATCGGAAGTCGTCGGGGGAGCTGGCGGGTTCGTCACGGCGAAGTCAGCCATGCTGGGGTGATACAGCATGACGAGCGATTGCGCGAGGGCCCACGGCATCGTTGGTGGGCCGACACGTGTCCGGGCATTGAGGTAAGACGTAATGTGATCGTGGGCCCCGAGCGTAAACAAGCATGGCTCTGAACACGGTGGCCGCAGTTCCGGAACCACCGACAGGCTGCCGGAAGTCATCATGGGCTTGAGGATGATCCGGCGCATCCTCGCCACGTCCGACTCTACGCCGCCGATGATTACGTCGACCGTGGCGGAATCCACGCTCGCCCGAGCGAACGATTTGGGATCCGCCAGCTGCAGCGTCTGCAACCAAGCGAGAGCCTCCGTGGACAGCCGCGTTGCAATCTCGTTGGCCGCGGCATCTATGGATGCCCGCCGTCGCAGGATGTCTGTGATCGTCCTCGCAGGGTTGAAGGTGCCGAGGGCATCGCCCCCGACGCCCGACATCCCGAAAGCTGCCCCAGCAACGACAAAGACCTTGCAGCTGTCACGAGTGCCCAGAGACCCACCTCGACCGCGCCATATGCCGCGACTGTCGCCGGCAATCGAGATCGCGTCCGCTGATTGGATACCGACGATCGTCGTGGCGGACACCGGCGTAGAGAGCAGCATCGCGGCGGTCAAGAAGGCGAGCCGGGCTATCATCACGCCGGCTCGCTTCCCGTCATTGGACGGGCCTTTTCGGCTTCTTGCCGCCCAGAATTGTCATCGCGTTCTTCGTCTGGCGCTTCTCGCGCCCGCCAGCTTTCTTTGCTTGTCGTTTGGCCTTGCGAGCTTCGCGGTCCTCCCGGGGCGGAGGCATCATCACTCCACCGTGAACGCGTACGTGCCGGCCGGTTGCTCGTCGATCGTCAGCTTCAGAACATAGTCTCCCGGGGACAGCGTGTTCGCGGGGGAGAGCGTGAACTGCCAGGTCACGCTCCGGCGATCGGGGCGCGCAGCGGAGGTCCAGGATCGAGAAAACGAGCTCGGGCCGCTGACGAGAGCAGACATGCGATGCGCCATACTGTCTGTGAAGCCGATGCGGACATATACGGGGTCGGCCGCTCGGAAGCGGTCCATCGGCAGAACCCGTGGCATGGGACTACCCGCATCCAGAATATGGTGCCCGGGAGTCATCGGCTGCGAGGTGAGAACCACATCCACTCCGGCGATTCCCGACGACATGGAGGCGCAGCCGACAAGCGCGACGACGATCCACAGGCCCGCGACGGTTCTCGTCATCATCATGCGCCCCTCCTTCCCCAGCCCCTCGAGCTGGCGCCGGAGCGAACTCACTCCAGCAGGTCCCTCACCGGCACGCCGAGCGCCTTCGCCAGCGTCCGCAGGCGACTGAGCGGCGGATCGTGTCGCCCCATCTCGAGGCGAGAGAGATACGCGCGGCTCACGCCGGATGTTTTGGCGAGCGCTTCTTGCGTCATGCCCTTCCGCTCTCGAAGATGTCTGAGCCTCATCGCAAACCGTCGTGGAGACATTCTGCTACCCTAAAAGTAGCAAGTTAAGAGGGTGTTGATCCGGCAACCGCCGGCCGGTTGAAGATTGCCCCGCACGAACACTCGAGCACCACGCGAGAGCCGTCCGCGGGCGAGATTACCCACGCGCACTCGGAGGCGGTCGCTGCGGAGTGGACAACGCAGAACACGACAAGGAGCGTGGCTCGCAGCAATTTACGCCTCCTCGGAGAACACTCACGCGCCGCGACTCTGAGCGTAGTCGAGTTGGGTCCGCTTTACGGCGCGCAACCTTATCAGATCGCCTCTGGTGTTTCTCCCTTCAATCACCGTGGTCTCATACATGGCAACCTTCTCACCGTTGGTGATGTCGTAGTACTCGAGTGCGTCGATGCTCCATCTCGTGAAAGCACCGTGCGAGAACCGAATCGGCGTATGGGCAATATTGGGCGAAGTCGATCTGACCTCCGCGACTCTGCGGCCATCAAGAAGCCGATACCCGGTAAACAGAGCGTAAGCGACACAAAGGCTGTTATCGGAAGTCGTCGGGGGAGCTGGCGGGTTCGTCACGGCGAAGTTAGCCATGCTGGGGTGATACAGCGCGGACAATGGGGCTGTCAACTGGACGGTGGGACTGTCAAGTGCGCGGCGGCGCGGCGGCGCGCCTTATTTGTGGCGAGTGAGCGGCGACATGACGGCAGACTGGGGCGACATCGGGTCCAAAGAAGAACCCCGCGAGCGAGTGGTCAGGCGGGCGTGGCGGCGACGGCGTCGCCGGTGGGGACCGCGGGAAGGTGGGGCGGGGCGCGGTCGGCCCCTTCGGTCGGGCGCATGAGAGAGGCGAGAATCTCCCGGATCACCTGCGGGTCGTCCACGGTGGCGAGCAGGCGCAGGCGCCCGCCACACCGGGGGCAGGCCAGCACGTCCAGGTCGCACGCATGCCGCATCAAGGGTGCCCAGGCCCAGTGGCGGGGGCTCGCGCCCGGGGTTGAGC
>JBOHQB010000293.1:0-2128 GCA_050731995.1 Candidatus Rokuibacteriota bacterium | reverse complement strand
GGGTCAGGTCCACGGCGGCCTCACGATGGGGCTGGCCCCCGCGCTCTTCGAGGAGATCTCGTACGACGAGCACGGTAACATCCAGGGCGGCAGCTTCATCGACTACCTGGTGCCGACGGCGGTCGAGACGCCGAAGTGGGAGACGGGGCACACCGTGACGCCCTCACCGCACCACCCGCTGGGCGCCAAGGGCGTCGGTGAGTCGGCGACGGTCGGCGCGCCGGCCGCGATCGCGAACGCGGTGGTGGACGCGCTCTGGCACCTGGGCGTGCGCCACGTGGACATCCCGATCACGCCGCCGAAGGTCTGGAAGCTGCTCCGCGACAAGGGCGTCACCGAGTGAATCTGCTGTCGCTCGCCGCCGAGCTGGAGCGTCGAGGCGAGCCGTTCGTGCTGGCCACGGTCGTGCGGTGCGAGCCCCCGACCTCCGCGAAGCCCGGAGCCAAGGCGCTCATCCGCGAGGACGGCACGCTCGAAGGCTGGGTCGGCGGAGCGTGCGCCGAGCCGACCGTCGTCCGCGAAGCCCGCGAGGCCCTCCGCGACGGCCGGCCCCGCCTCATCGGGCTCACCGGTGAAGGCGGACGGACCGTCGGCCGGACAGCGGGCATCCTCGAATACCCGATGACGTGCCACAGCGGCGGCACGCTGGAGATCTACGTGGAGCCCTATCTGCCGAAGCCCCTGCTCGCACTCGTCGGCCACGGGCCCGTCATCGACGCACTCACCGCTCTCGGCCGCGCCGCGGGCTACGCGGTGGAGGTGCTCCCCACGGGGCCGACACGCGACGGCATCGCCGTGACGCGCCGGACGTCGGTGGTCGTGGCCACCCACGCTGATTCCGACGAGGACGCGCTGGACTGGGCGCTCCGCAGCGAGGCCGGCTACGTGAGCCTGGTCGCCAGCCGCCGTCGCGCGGCGGTCGTCGCCGAACGCCTGAAGGCGCGTGGCGTGCCGGCCGAGCGCCTGGGCCGGCTGAAGGCGCCCGCGGGCCTCGACCTCGGCGCCGTCACCCCGCAAGAGATCGCGGTGAGCATCCTCGCCGAAATCATCCAGCACCTCCGGTCCGACAAGGTCTCCGCCGCCGAGGTGGAAGCGCGCGACGTCGCTGCCGCGGCGACCACCGCGCGCGACCCGGTCTGCGGGATGCTCGTCGAGATCGCGACGGCGAAGCACCGCTCCGACGTCGAAGGCGGGACCGTATACTTCTGCTGCGGCGGCTGCAAGGTCAAGTTTGACCGCGAGCCCACGCGCTTTCCGGCAAGCGCGTAGCGCGAACCCGTTGTCGTAGTTGGTGCCGAAGGGGGGACTCGAACCCCCACACCCTTGCGGGCACATGACCCTGAATCATGCGCGTCTGCCAATTCCGCCACTTCGGCCCGTGCAGCGCCGTACATGATACCGTCCGAGCATGCCGAGTCAAGGGGACGTCGCCTCCGGCGACCGGACGATCGCGACGAACCGTCGCGCGCGTCACGAGTACGAGATCCTCGAGACGCTCGAGGCCGGGCTGGTGCTGCGCGGCACCGAGGTGAAGTCGCTGCGCCAGTCGCAGGTGCAGTTCAAGGACGCCTACGCGACCACGCGCAACGACGAGGCGTGGCTCGTCGGCTGTCACATTCCGCCTTATAGCCACGGAACCGACGCGAACCACGATCCGGACCGCGACCGGAAACTCCTGCTCAAGCGCCGCGAGATCGCGCGCCTCACGAGCAGGGTCGCCGAGCGGGGTTTGACCCTCGTCCCGTTGCGTCTATACTTCAAGGACGGGCGCGCGAAGGTCGAGCTTGGCCTCGCGCGCGGGCGCAAGCAGCACGACAAGCGCTCGGCAATCCGCGAGCGCGAGGTGCAGCGTGAGATGGACAAGGCGGCCCGCGCCGGCCGCCGAGAGCAGTGGTAGTGCGAGTCGAGCGGCGGCCGCGGAGGCTCTGCGACGCGCGCCGCGAGGCGAGCGGTGAAATTGTTCGAGCACAAGGGGGGGCGACAGGTTTCGACGGGGATCAGTGAGGTCCAGGCTGCGTCTCGAGGTTTCTCACCCCTCGTTAATAAGTGAGAACCTTCTAGCTGCCAACACACAGCTAGCTCTGGCGGCTTAACAACCGCTAGTGTCGGCCAGGTCGAGCCATCAGGG
>JBOHQB010000292.1:0-12131 GCA_050731995.1 Candidatus Rokuibacteriota bacterium | reverse complement strand
TCTTGGCGTACTTGTACGGCGCGTGGACGACCGTGACGCCGGAGTCGGCGAGCACTTTCAGGTCGTCGCCGTACGGGTAGTGGCACCAGGAGTGCGCGTTGTGGAAGACGCAGTGGCCGAGCCCGGTGCGCTCCTTCAGGAAGCCGATCGAGTGCAGGAGCTGGATCGGCGTCTTGCCGTGCTGCTCGAGAATCTTGTGGAACTCGCGGAGATTCATCGCGGCGTGGAGCTGCATGGGAATGCCGAGCTCGTCCGCCGACCGGCGCGCCTGCTTCAGAAGGTCGAGCGTGCAGGTGTCCATCTGGCCGGGATAGAGCATGGCGCGGATACGGCCGCCGTGGGCGCCGTCGTGCTCCTTGGCGAAGGCGACCGCGCGCTGGAGCCCCGCGACGCCCGCGGCCTCGTCCCACTCCCAGACGACCCGGTCGCCGTCGAAGGCGTACTGGGCCGAGCGGAAGGCGGGCCCGACGTATGCGCGGACACCGAGCTCGCCCGCGACCTTGGTGAAGGCCGCCGGGCCGCCCGGCATGGTGCCGACGTCGAGGATCGTGGTGGCGCCGGCGCGGAGCGCCGACCAGAGGCCGTAGGCGCCCGCGACCTCCGCCGTGTCTTGCGCGCGCGGCGGCGGGACGCCCCGGCGCGGCGCGGCGTAGCCGATGAAGTTGCTTCCGAAGTAGTCGGTCTTGAGCCCCCCGTCGATGAACACGGCCTGCGTCGCGTTGGTCGCGCAGTGCAGGTGACAGTTGACGAACCCCGGCGAGACCAGCTTGCCGGCGGCGTCGATGCGGCGGTCCACCGCGCCGTCGAAGCTCCGCCCGACGAAGAGGACCCGGTCGTCCTCGATGACGACGCAGCCGTTCGGGATGATCTCGTGGCCGCGCCCGTCGTACCCGATCACCCAGCCGCCCTGGATCAGCGTTCGCATCGTGGTCTCCTCACGGTCTGCCCTCGGCGGCCCATCTGGTACTCTCCCGGCGCGGGACTGTCAAGGCTCGTTGTAGAATCCCACCATGCAGAAGCTCCTGGCAGTGCTCGCGCTGTGCGCCCTGCTCGAGGCGGGGCTCGTCCGGGAGGCGGCCGCCCAGGCCAAGCCCGAGGGCGAGATGCGCTGGGCGATCTACGTCACGCTCTCGCCGGTGTGGTTCGACCCGGGTGAGGTCACGGGTCAGCTCACCCCGTTCTGGGTCCTCTACGCGATGCACGACGCGCTGGTGAAGCCCATGCCGGGCAACCTCATGAGCCCCAGCCTGGCGGAGTCCTGGACCGTGAGCGCGGACGGGCGCGTGTACGAGTTCAAGCTGCGCGAGGGGCTCAAGTTCCACAACGGCGACCCCTTCACCGCCGAGGACGTGAAGTTCAGCTTCCATCGCGCCAAGGGCAAGATCATCCACGAGAAGGTCCGGGAGGTCGTGGTCGCCGGGCCTCACCGCGTGCGCTTCGTGCTCCACGAGCCGTGGCCCGACTTCATGACCTTCTACGGCTCCATCGTGTCCGGCGCCGGCTGGGTCGTCCCCAAGAAGTACGTCGAGCAGGTGGGCAGCGACGGCTTCAAGAAGGCGCCCGTCGGCCTCGGGCCCTACAAGTTCGTCAGCCACGCGCCGGGCGTCGAGCTGGTGATGGAGGCCTTCGAGGGCTACTGGCGCAAAGTCCCGTCGGTGAAGCGGGTCGTGTTCAGGATGATTCCCGAGGCCACCACGCGGCTGGCCGCGCTCAAGCGCGGCGAGGTGGACATCGCGTACTTGCTCGACGCCACCCAAGCCGCGGAGGTCAAGCGCGATCCGAATCTGAAGCTGGCGTTCTCCGGCGGCATCGCGGTCTTCTTCCTGGACTTCCTCGACCAGTGGGATCCGAAGTCACCCTGGGCTGACCGGCGCGTGCGGCTGGCCGCGAACTACGCGATCGACCGCAAGGCACTCAGCGAGGCGGAGACTCTCGGCGCCTCCCGGCCCGCGGGAAATTTCGTGCCGCGGAGCTTCGAGTTCGCGCTGCCGATCGAGCCGTACGCCTACGACCCGGTGAAGGCGAAGCAGCTCCTCGCCGAGGCGGGCTATCCGAACGGGTTCGACGCGGGCGAGCTGCACCAGCTGCCGCCGTACTTCTCGCTCGGTGAGGCCATCGTGAACTATCTGCGGGCCGCCGGCATCAGGCTGCAGATGCGCCCGATGGAGCGGGCGACGTTCTTGAAGGCGTGGGAGACGAAGAAGCTCAAGGGGCTCTGCGTCTGCACGAGCGCGCTCTACGGCAACGCCGCGTCCCGGATGTCCGAAGTGATCCCGAGCGACGGCACCTACGCCTACGGCGGCTATCCCGACATCGACGCGTTGTTCAAGCAGCAGACGCTCGAGACCGACCGGAAGAAGCGCGAGGCGATGCTCCATAAGATTCAGCAGCTCGTCCACGACCGCGTGCGCATGGGGCCGATCTTCGAGTACATCTGGCCGAGCGCCATCGGCCCGCGCGTGGCCGAGCCCGCGCTCATGCTGATCGACCCATATCCGTGGTCTGCGCCGCTCGAAGACGTGCGGCTGAAGCCGAGGTGAGCCCAATGGCAAGGAAACGCGTGCGGTGGCTGGCGGCGGTGTGTTGCGCGATCGTCCTGCTCGGCCTCGGCTTCCGCGACCTCGCGGCGGCGCAGGGCAAGCCGGAAGGCGAGATGCGCTTCGCGGTGTACGTGACGATCTCGCCCCTCTGGTTCGACCCGGCCGAGGTGGTGGGCTTCATCACCCCCTTCTGGGTGATGTACGCGCTCCACGACGCGCTCGTGAAGCCGATGCCGGGCAACCTCATGAGCGCCAGCCTGGCGGAGTCCTGGACGACGAGCGCGGATCAGCGCGTCTACGAGTTCAAGCTCCGCGAGGGAGTGAAATTCCACAACGGCGACCCCTTCACCGCCGAGGACGTGAAGTTCAGCTTCCAGCGCATCAAGACAAAGCTCCTCCGCGAGAAGGTGCGGGAGGTGGAGGTTGTCGGAGCTTCCCGGGTGCGCTTCCACCTGCACGAGCCCTGGCCCGACTTCATGACGTTCTACGGCACCCTCGCGTCCGGCGCCGGCTGGATCGTGCCGAAGAAGTACGTGGAGCAGGTCGGGGTCGACGGCTTCCGGCGGCACCCCGTCGGGCTCGGACCCTACCGGTTCGTGAGCCACACGGTCGGCATCGAGCTGACTCTGGAGGCGTACGAGGGTTACTGGCGCAAGACGCCGTCGGTGAAGCGGCTCGTCTTCAAGATGATCCCCGAGGCCACCACGCGCCTCGCCATGCTGAAGCGGGGCGAGGTCGACGTCGCCTACCTGCTGGACGCTCCGATGGCCCAGGACATCAAGCGCGACCCCAACTTCAAGCTCGCGTTCTCGGGCGGGATCGGCACCTTCTACCTGGACTTCTTCGACCAGTGGGACTCGAAGTCACCGTGGGCCGACCGGCGGGTACGGCTGGCCGCGAGCTACGCCATGGACCGCCGGGCGCTGAACGAGGCGGACACGCTCGGGGCCTCCAAGCTCAACGGAAGCGTCGTCCCGCGGAGCTTCGAGTTCGCGTTGCCCATCGAGCCCTATCCCTACGATCCGGCGAAGGCGAAGCAGCTGCTGGCCGAGGCGGGCTACCCCAACGGCTTTGACGCGGGCGAGCTGCATCCGTGGCCGCCCTACTTCCCGATGGCGGAGGCGGTCGCCGGGTATCTCGGCGCGGTGGGGATCAAGACGAAGCTTAGAACGATGGAGCGTGCGGCCTTCTACGCGGCCCTCGGGTCGAAGAAGCTCCGGGGGCTGTGTCTCTGCATCACGGCGGTCTACGGCAACGCCGCGTCCCGGATCTCGGAGATCGTGCCGAGCGAAGGCGCCTACGCCTACGGCGCCTATCCCGACGTCGAGGCGCTGTACCGGCAGCAGGCGCGCGAGACCGACCGGAAGAAGCGCGAGGCGCTGCTGCACCAGATCCAGCAGCTCCTCCACGAGCGAGTCAGATTCGCGCCCATCTACGACTATATCTGGCCGAGCGGCATCGGGCCGCGGGTCGCCGAGCCCGCGCTGATGCTGATCGATCCCTATCCCTGGGCGGCGCCGCTCGAAGAGGTGCGCCTCAAGAAACCCTGATGCCGTCGTGATCGAGACCTACCGCGGCACCGTGTACCGCTGGGAGGTGGACCACAACGACCACCTCACCGTGGCCTACTACTTCGCGCGCTTCGGCGATGCCGCGCTGGGCGTGCTCGACGCGATCGGACTCGGCGCCGCCGACACCGCGCGCGACGGCCGCGCGTGCGTGACCGACGACTGCTTCGTCCACTATCAGCACGAGCTGCGCGTGGGCGACCTCATGCACATCGACAGCGGAGTGATCGGTGTGGAGGCCGACGCGCTCGTGCTGGGCCACAAGGTCTTCGACTCGGCGAGCGGCGAGCTCTGCACGACGGTCGAGCACCGGATCCGTCATGTCGACGCCGAGAGCCGGAAGGCCGTCACCCTCGGCACCGCACAGCGTCGGGTCGCGGAATCGCGACGGGTCGAGTGGGACGGGCCGCGACGCGAGCGGAGGCCGCGGCCGGGCGGGCTCGACGGGTTCCGTGACAGCGCTCGCGACGCCGTGAAACCGTGGGAGACGGACGCGGCGGGCCGGCTCGCGCTCCAGTTCTATATCCACCGCTTCTCGGCGGCGAACGGCCACGCGACCGCGGCGTTCGGGATGACGCCCGGCTACATGCGGACCGAGCGTCGCGGCTTCTCCACCTTCGAGCTCCAGCTCGCGCTCGACGGCGCGCTCTCGGTCGGCGACCCCGTGTGCCTCCGGTCGGCCCTCCTCCACGTCGGCAACTCCTCGATGCGGCTCCTGCACGTGATGACCAACGAGCGGAGCGGCGAGCGTGTCGCCTCGCTCGAGCAGCTGGGCGTCCATCTCGACATGGACGCGCGCAAGTCCACGCCGCTGCCGGACGCGCTGCGGGCGCGGGCACGGGCGGTGCTCGTGCCGACTGGAGGTTAATCGTGAATGTGGCTGTGCGAGCCGAGGCCGTTCGACGGATGAGGTGAGTCTGTGGATTTTGAATACGCCCCCGAGCACGAGTCGTTTCGGAAGGACTTCCGCGAGTGGCTGCGCGCCAACCTGCCGCCCGACCTCTGCCTCGACGACGCTGCCGACGACCGCGTCGCGTCCGACCGCGAGACGTTCGAGCGGCGGCGCCAGTGGCAGAAGACGATGCACGCCGCGGGCTGGGTGGGAGTCTCGTGGCCGCGGGAGTACGGCGGCCGTGGCGTCGGGCTGATCGAGCGGGTCATCTGGGAGGAGGAGTACGCGGCGGCGCGCGCGCCGGTGCTGCCCGCGAGCATGGGGCTCAACCTCGTGGGCCCGACGATCATCTACTGGGGCACGGACGAGCAGAAGCGGAGCCACCTGCCGGCCATTCTCCGGGCCGACGAGATCTGGTGTCAGGGGTTCTCCGAGCCCGGCGCCGGCTCGGACCTCGCGAGCCTGCGTACCCGCGCGGTCGACCAGGGCGACCACTTTGTCGTGAACGGCCAGAAGGTGTGGACGTCGGGCGCCCACTTCGCCCACTGGATCATCCTGCTCGCCCGCACGAATCCCGACGCGCCCAAGCACCAGGGGATCTCGTGCTTCCTCGTGCCGATGCGCACGCCGGGCATCAGCGTGCGGCCGCTCGTGCTGATGACCGGCCACCACCACTTCAACGAGGTCTTCTTCACCGACGTCGTCGTGCCCAAGTCGGCGCTGCTCGGCCCGCTGAACCAGGGCTGGAAGGTCTCGACGACGACGCTGATGCACGAGCGTCATTCCGCGGGCGGCCGCAACCAGGTCGCGCAGATCGCGCGCCTCCTGGCGCTGGCCCGGGAGGTCCCGCTCGACGGCCGCCCCGCATGGGAGCAGCCGTGGGTGCGTCAGCGGCTGGCGCAGCTGGCGATCGAGAGCGAGGCGATGAAGTATACGCGCCTCCGGAGCCTCACGCGTCAGCTGCGGGGCGAGCCGCCGGGCCCCGAGGGGTCGATTCTGAAATTGACGGGCTCGGAGCTCGGCGTGCGGATCGCCGACGCGGCCGGTGAGCTACTCGGGATGCACGTGCTCGTGAATCAGGCGTCGCCGCTCGTGCCCGACGCGCCCCGCTGGTTCAACCGCGTCCTCGCCGCGCGCCAGTACACCATCTCCGCCGGCACGAGCGAGATCCAGCGCAACATCATCGGCGAACGCGTGCTCGGGCTGCCGAAGGGCTAGAGGTCAGCCGGCGAGCGTCAGCGTCGGTACCGGCGCCCGACGCGCCACCTCCGCCGCGACGCCTGGATCAAGTGCGCCACGCAAACGGCCGCGCGTGCGGCCCGCGAGCGCGATCACGTCGGCGCCGAACGCCTCCGCCTCGAGCACGATCTCCTCGGCGGGCTCGCCGAAGCGGACCACGCTCTCGACGGGGACCGACTCGAGCTGCGCTTCGACGCGGCGCAGGTCGTTCAGTCCCTCACCGGTCAGGCGCGTCATCTCCTGATCGGTGTAGGCGACCGTCCGGCCGTGGGTGCCCACGACCAGATCCGGGACCGGGAACACGCGGAGCAGGCGGACGCTTGCACCACGATCGCGGCCGAGCGCGGCCACGACGGGGACGATCGCCTCGCTGCGCTCGTCACCTGTGATCGGTACCAGGATGCGCTTCATCATTATTCTATTTACCCTCCACCGTTGAGATGGCGCCGCTCTGCCGGCGGATTCCAAAGTTCTTGGAATCCCTGGGTGGCCCGGCGGCGTCTCAAGGGGTGATGTCCGAAGATCGAAGGAGAGGTGACGCGTGCGCGTGATTTGTTTGATCGTCGTCGGGGCGCTGATCATGGCGCTCGGCGGTCTCGAGTGGGCGTCGACCCGGGCCCTGACGTTCCAGGGTGCGCTGCCGGTCCCCGTGGAGTCGCCGCTCGGCTACTGGCCGTAGGCGGGTCTAGTCTTCCAGCACCATGCGCCGGTACGCCTCCGCGGCGCGGAGGCGCCGGCGCTTTCCTTGTGTGCGGGCCCACTCGCGGATCATGGGCGATGGATCCCAGTCAGCCATCTGGCTCCGGTGCTCACGCAGCGCCTTGATCTTCACGTCCAGCACCGACGCGATGTCCACGAAGGTGTCCGCCTGCTCCGAGCCGAAGAGCCAGACCTCGCGCACGTGGTGCGGCTCGAGCCCTTCCACGAGCAGCTCCGGGAAGATGAAGCGCGTCTCCGCCGACGGGAAGATCGCGTCGAGCGTCACGTCGGCTTGCACGCGGTGGTCGGGGTGGTTCATGTAGCGGGTGCCGTAGAAGCGCACCGTCGGGTCGCCGCTGACGACCGCGTCGGGACGGAAGCGGCGCACGACGCGGGTGAGATCCCGCCGCAGCGCGAGCGTGGGCTCGAGCACCCCGTCCGTGTAGCCGAGGAAGACGACGTCGGCGATGCCGAGGACCCGACACGCCGCGCGCTGCTCTTCCTCGCGGATCTTCACGAGACGCTCGCGCGTCATGTCGGGGGGCGTCGACTTGTTCGAGCCGGCCTCGCCGCTCGTGAGGCACACCGTGACGATGTGGCTGCCGGCGCGCGCCCACTTGGCCAGCGTCCCCGCGACGGTGAACTCCTGGTCGTCGGGGTGCGCGTGGATCGAGAGCACCCGCTTCGGGGCGGGCGGCTCCTTCTTGGCGCTCACGTCTCGTCCGGTCTCCCCGTGATCAGCGCGGCGGCGCGGGCCAGGGACGCGTGTCGTTCATCCCCAGGCCGCGCTCGATCTCAACCACGTTCTCCGGGCGCGCGAACGGTTCGGGCGCCGGCTCGCCCGCCGCGCGCGGTCGCCCGATCGCCTGGAAGAACCGCTCGAGGCCCGACGGCGACGTGAGCCACAGCATGACGAGGTCCTCGCCGGATTCGTTGACGATCTCGTGCTTGACGTCGAGGCTCAGGAAGCACGCCGTGCCCGGCACGAGAGGATGGCTCCGGCCGTCCACCACGACGCGCCCGCGGCCGCGGAAGCAGATCTGCAGCTCGATCTGGTCTCCGTGCGAGTGCTCGCGCACGCGTCCGCCCGGCGCGATGGTCTGGTAGCCCATCGAGAGCCCGTCGTACCCCGTGCTCGCCGGCGTCAGCTTCGGGTCGGCGTGGCCGTTGGCCGGCACCGGCTGCCAGAAGGAGGCACCCTCCTCGGGCTGGACGACGACGGCGCGGCCCTTGACGGCGTCACGGATGCTCATGGCGCCCTCGATCCTACCACCCGCGAGGCTCAGTCGGCGTCGTAGCCGGGCGGACGCGTGAAGCCGCCCCACTCGCGCGCGACGAGCTCCGTGAAGCGGATCGGCGTGCGGTCCTCGAGCGCGTTGAGCTTCGGGTTATAGCGCTCGATGCGCCGCCGGTGCTGGGTGAGCAGCTCGACGGACGAGACACGCTTGGCGCGGAGCGCCGCGAGCATCTCGGTGGCGGAGGCGAAGGCGTCCAGGTCCTACGCCCTCGCGCTCCCCGCCTTCATCGCCGCCATCACCTTGGGCGCGGTGAACGGCACGCTGCGCAGCCGCACGCCGATCGCGTCGAACACGGCGTTGGCGATGGCCGGCGGCGGCAGGCACGCGGCCGGCTCGCCGACGCCCCAGGGCGGCTCGGTAGGCCGGTTGATCAGCTCCATCACGACCTCGGGCACTTCGGGGAAGCGAAGGATCGGATAGGACGCCCAGTCCACGCTCGTCACCCGCGAGCGGTTCCACTTCAGCTCTTCCTTGAGTGTCCGCGAGACCGTCTGGATGACCTGGCCCTCGATCTGGGCGCGCACGCCGTCGGGGTTGATGATCTGTCCGCAATCGTGGGCGACGTAGAAGCGGGTGCAGCGGATCGCCCCCGTCTGCCTGTTGACCTCGACCTCCGCGACGCCGGCGCAGTAGGTGCGGGCGTTCTCGTACTTCACGTAGGCGACGCCGCGGCCGCGCGCGATCATGGCGGACTGGTCCGTGCGCGGCGACTGCCGCGTGTCCCACTTCGCCATGCTGGTCGCCGCGCGGAGGACCGCGATGCCGCGCGGGTCGGTGAGGTAGCGCAGCCGGTATTCGACCGGGTCGGACCCGACCGCGGCCGCGCACTCGTCGATGAACACCTCGTTCGCGTATGTGTTCTGCATGCGCCCCGGCGTGCGAATCCACGAGGGGCGGAACGGCGTGGACTCCAGCCGGTGCGCCACGGCCTTCTGATTCGCGATCAGGTATCCGGGCTCCAGGTTGCGGTGGATGTTCCCGGGGTTGATGGCCTCCTTCTGGGGGATGCCGGCGAGCGTGGCCGCCAGGGTGCGCGGCCACTCCGTGATGTCGGCCTTCGGCGCCCAGAGCTCAGAGTCCCAGCCGACGATGGTGCCATGCGCGTCGAGCCCGGCCGTGATCTCGACGAGGGTCGGCGGGCCCTTCGGGTCCCAGCCGTGCTCGTCCTGGCGCGACCACTGCACGCGCACGGGCTTGCCCGTGAGCTTGGAGAGGAGCGCCGCGTCGCACGTGGCGTCCTCGTGACCGTTGCGACCGTAGCAGCCGGCGCCGTCGAGGTACTGGATGTGGACGTCCTTCGGGTCCATCTGGAGCGTGGCCGCGACCTCGCGCCGGAGCCAGTGCGACGCCTGCGAGGCGGACCAGATCTCCGCCTTGCCGCCCCGGACGTCGGCCACGGCACAGGACGGTCCGATCGAGCCATGCGTGTGGATGGCGAAATCGTAGGTGGCCTTGAGCTGCTTGGCCGCGCCCGCGATGGCCTTCTTCGGGTCGCCCTGGTTCACGGCGACGTCGTCCTTGGCGACCTTGGTCGCGCGCACGTGCTCCCAGAGCTTCGACATCTCGGGCAGACCTTCCCACGTCGACCACGTCGCCTTCAGCGCCTTGGCGGCCTTCACCGCGGCCCACTCTTTCTCGGCGACGACCGCGAGGAAGTTCTGCTGGCGCACGACCTGCGCGCCCTTGATGCGCTTGATCGACGCCTCGTCCACCTTCTCGAGCGTCGCGCCGATCGCCGGCGGGCGCACCACGCGCGCGTGGAGCATGCCGGAGACGCGGAAGTCCTGCATGTAGGTGTGGGCGCCCGTGACCTTGCCGGGGACGTCCGGCCGCGGCATCGGCTGGCCCACGACCGTGTGGTCCTTGGGATTCTTGAGCGGCGCCGAGGGATCGACCTTGAGATTGAAGTCCCGATCGCCGATCAGCTCGACGTAGGAGACGCGCCGCTGCGGCTCGGCCCGCACGAAGACGACGCCGTCCCTCACGGCAAGGTCGGCCGACGGCATGCCGAGCTTTTGCACCGCCATCTGGACCAGCGCCTGGCGCGCCGTGGCGGCCGCCTGGCGGAGCTGCACGCCGCCGATCTGGATGGAGAGGCTGCCCCACGTCGGCCCCTGGTCGGGCGTGAGCGCGGTGTCGCCCTCGACCATCTTGATCTTGTCGACCGCGATGTCCAGCTCTTCGGCCACCATCTGGCGGAGCGCGATGCGGATGCCGGTGCCGAGGTCCACCTTGCCCGTGTACATCGTCACGGTGCCGTCCTTGTGGACGGCGAGGAACGAATCCACCTCGTTGAGCGCGACGGGCTTCGTCTTGCCGGCCATCTGCGCATGGGCGTCCGGGGCCAGGCTGAAGGTGACGACGAGGGCCCCCGTGCCGATCAGGAACTCGCGTCGGGTGGTCTCGAGCGTTGCCATGTCAGGCCCCCTTTCCCATCAGGACCGCGGCGCGCTTGACGGCGGCGATGATGCGCTGGTGCGTCCCGCAGCGGCAGAGGTTCTCGGCGAGGGCCTGGCGGATCTCGCGCTCGGACGGGCTCGCGCGGCGCGTGGCGAGCCAGGCCGTGGCCTGCATGATCATGCCGTTGATGCAGTAGCCGCACTGCGCGGCCTGCTCCTCGATGAACGCCTGCTGCACCGGGTGGGGCTTCTCCGGCGTCCCGAGGCCTTCGAGCGTGACGACCTTCGACTGACCGACCTTGGAGACGGGGAAGGAGCACGAGCGGACGGCTTTTCCGTCCACGAGCACGGTGCACGATCCGCACTGCGCGAGCCCGCAGCCGAACTTCGGGCCTTGCAGTCCGAGGTCGTCGCGGAGCACGTAGAGCAGCGGGGTGTCGGGGTCGACATCGACCTGGCGGGACTTGCCGTTGACGCTCAGCGTTGCCATACGCCCTCCCTCATCGCGCCCTTGCTGCGGATGGACGACGCGGAATGATCGCGGGGACTCTAAGGCCCGGCGCCACGCCAAGTCAAGGCGCGGCAGGCTACGCGCGGGCCGCTACGCCCGCTTGCTCCTGAGCCAGTGGTCGGCGACCTCGCTCCCCGTCGCCCACCAGACGCCGCGATGCGCCTTCATGAAGCGGATCAGGCGGCGCAGCATGAGCAGGCGCGAGGGGTGGCCGATCACCTGGGGATGGCAGGTGAGGTTGAAGAGACCGCCCATCTCGTGGAAGCCGCGGAACTCGTCACGCCAGATTCCAAAGACGACCTCGGGGCTCTGCATCGGACGCGGCGCCAGGCGCGGGTGCATGAGGAAGTAGGGCGCATCGTCGAGCACCCACTGCACGGGCAATTCGACGACGGGCGGCGCGCCCGGGTGCAGGTACGGGAACACGTCGTCCATCAGGTTCGAGGAGTAGATCATCCCGTGCTTGCGCACGAGGTCGAGGGTGATCGGCGTCAGCTCCCAGGCGGGCGCGCGGAATCCGAGCGGCGTCACGCCCAGCACGCCCTCCAGCGCCTTCATTCCGCGCTCGAACGCCTCGCGCTCGGCGTCGGGCTTGGCGGGATCGGCCCAGTCGTGGCGATAGCCGTGATGGCCGATCTCGTGGCCCGCGTCGCGGATCGCCGAGGCGACGGCCGCGTGGTGCTCGACGACCCAGCCGGGAATGAAGAAGGTCGCCGGCACGCGCTCGGCGCGAAGGAGCGCCAGGAGTCTCGGCACGCCGATCTTGGCGCCGTAGCGGCCCTGCGACATAACGCCCGGCAGGTCCTTCGTCTTCGGGTCGCGCGCGAGCCAGAGCGTCTCGGCGTCGAAGTCGAAGGTGAGCATGACGGCGCAGCGCGCGCCCTTGGGCCAGGGCGGCGACGGGCGTTGCCGCGAAGACGAGCGGCGGCGCGCCGGGCTCACGCCTGGCTCTGACCGCCACCGCGCCCGCGGCGACGCCGACCGC
>JBOHQB010000291.1:0-19140 GCA_050731995.1 Candidatus Rokuibacteriota bacterium | reverse complement strand
ACCCCGTCGCGCGCGCCACCTGCCTCGAAGACGACCTCCACGCGCGGATGCTCGCGCTTGGCGTGCGAGAGCAGAAAGTTCAGCAGCCAGCGCGCGACGTCGTCGTACGTACCCCCCGAGAACATCGCCACCGATTCTAGCAATACTTCACACGAAAGCCATTGGCGAAGGGACCCGGAAGCCGAGCAATTCCAAGACGCAATTAAAGAACAGGGAGGCAACAAAGATGAGCGCCCCTACATACAGGAGTCGATAAGTCGTCGAGAAATATTGGCCGCCGCCGCTCGATGTCCCAGCCAACCGCCAAGTCTCTGGGTACGGGGGAAAGAGGCCCAGTTCCGCTTCGATAGTGGCAGCGATGTGTTGCTGTGTACGAAATCCGCGCTCTAAGTCCCTCAGATAACCGATCCTGAGAGTCACAACAGCCACAAGAACAATTGTGCCAAAGAATAGGCGGTCGCCGGAGTCGAATCGTGCCCCTTTATCGACAGTCCAACCAGCGATCAAAATGAGGACGCCGAGGGCCCAGACGCAAATCTTGTCTGCGCGCTCGCGGATCGCATGCATCGCTTGATATCGCTCCCTCAGCGCCTCGCGCAGAATCGCGAACCGCGCCTCTCGCTCATCCACGTCGGCGCGCCAGCAGTTGCGTCATGGTGTCGCCGGGAACTCAGCATGCGATCTAGTTCTATCATGCGAGATCCCACCCCCAAGCCAAACACCACTCGCATGCCATGCTTCATAGTAGAAGAGCCACAGGGCTGCCCAAGGGACGATCGTATCGGCGACGAAGTCGTTGGACGCCCACTCACAATACTTCGGGTAATACAAGCAGAGGTGCGCTCCTCGATAGGTATGCGGAATCGTGTCGGTTCCAGGCCGGCATTTCAGTTCTGGCCGCAAGGACCTGACGATTGGATGGCGCCCCAGGTGATACACGATTTGAACTTCATAAGTGTCAGTCAGCGGAGTGGGTCGGATCGCTCCGCGCCAAGCAGCTCCGCTATCTGTCCATCGCGCGTCAAATTGGGGCTGCTTTGCCCGCATTCGGAGCACCTGCTGTGCAATCGAAAGGCGATGTGACTTGAATTTAGCGATCCCCATAGAATGTGTTGGCTCGGACAGGTGTAACGCCGATGCCGGGTCCGATGGTCAAGAATCCGGAGCCGGCCGCTATGCCGAGCGCGCCCGATTTTCGTGCCTCTCCGATGTGCCGAACCTTCTCTGACAGCACGGTGTCCGTCAGTTCTTCACCGAAAAGATGACGAAGCACGGCTGCAATCCTCGGCAGTCCGCGTTCCTTCTGCAGTCTGGCCCAGTCTTCGCTGAACTGCTGAACTTTCTGCGAGAATATTCGGTAAGAACGCGGATCTTCCAACCACCGCTCGTTCATGATCTCTTTGCTGTTCGCCGGATTCACGATGACTGGCGGAGAGCTGTGACTGGCAGCGGAAAGCATTCCCTCGATGATCGAGCTTACGACTCCTGAAAGCGAGATCTCCCCACGATAGGATTCGCCTGCTAGGGTGGTTAGGATGCAGGACGCTGGCGCGAACTCGCGGACGGCGGAGTCAAAGAAGACAGTATCCCGCCAACGCTTGACAATCTGCACCCCGCGCTTCAGCGGAGCTTTCGCTAGATACGATTCTCGGCTTGGCAGTAGTTCCCGGGCTTCGATTGCTCTGATAACGAGCTCAGATCGTCCTTCGAACCACTGCCGATAACCTCGGGGATTCGATGGCTTCCATCCGCCTGCCTCCCGATCCGGGACGAAAATGCAGTCGTTCCCCATTGCTGTATCGGGACAAGCAGGAACGACGTCCAGGTGGAATCTGTTTGCAAGTCGGACCCTGATGCAGCGGTTCTCGCGTGAGACCTGCGATCCGAAACGGGGATGCGTGCGGAGGCGTTTCTCGATCAGGTTGAGAAGAATTACGGGATTATCAACGAGCCGGAAATCGATGCGCAGTTCACACACGAAATCTAGATCGAATTCTTGCCGGCCTTTCGGTTTGCAGGTAGTCCCGAGAACTAGGGAACCTTGTGGATAGATTTGGGGCGCAAGCCGCTGAATCTCAGGATCCTGTTCAATCCATCTCGAAATCTCCGTGTAGATCTCTTGGGCTTCGCGGTATTGCAACTCTGTCAGTTGAAGCGCCGCCGCAATGGAACCCAAGAGGTCATCAAGGCTCGTAGTGACATCGAACACCGAGGGAACACTCATAAGCTTATCAACCGATACAGCGTGTCGCGTACATCAACCTTCAGGCGCTGTGACACCGCAGTGAAGCCCAAACAGCGTCGAAAGCAACCTCGCGGCTACGCCATCAGTCCTCCCGTTCAAAAAGTGAACCGCATTGGCGGGGACGACATCGTCGCCCCCGCCCGTCACCAAATCAGGGCCGCAGCTGTACGCGGGGTCATCAGCACTCCGTGTAGCCGCACGACAGGCACTTCTTGCACCCCTCCTCGTAGACGAGTGTCGCCTGTCCGCACTCCTTGCACAGGTCGCCGACCCGCCGCGCGTCGAGCGCGCCCGTCGCCGGGGGCGCCTCGCCGTTCGCCTTCACCTGGCCGATGTGCTCGGCGAGCGTACGTGCCAGCGCATCGGGAAGCGACAGGACCTTGGCCTTGCCGAAGCCCGTCGGCTGGGCGCCACCGATCCGTGACAACTGGCTGATGACTTCCTCGAGTCGCCGCTGAGGCGACAGCCGGGAAGGAAGCCTCAACACGAGCGAAATCAGCCGCCCCAGGGCTTCGGCGACGGCCATCGTGTCCGACCCGCCCTTGCCGACCTGGGTGAAGACCTCGAAGGGCTCGCCGTCGGGCGTCTCATTCACGGTGATGAAGGCGGTCCCGATCGGCGTCTCCATACGGTAGGTGGCGCCCGTGAGACTGTGCGGCCGCGGCTTGATGACGACCGGGCCGGCCGTGGGCAGCTGGGCCGGCGCCTTTTCCTTGATACCGACGTTGAGGACCTGCTCGCCCTTGCAGCCGTCACGGAACACCGTGATGCCGAGGCAGCCCGCGTCCCACGCGAGCTGATAGGCGGCGGCCACGTCCTCCTCGGTCGCGCTGTTCGGAAGGTTGATCGTCTTCGACACGCCGTTGTCGGTGTAGCGCTGGAAGGCAGCCTGGTGGCGGACGTGCCACTCGAAGGCGACATCGTGCGAGGTCTTGAAGACCTGCTGGGCCCGCTCGGGCACGCCGGGGATGCCGTGGAGCATGCCGCGACTGGCGACCTCCTGCATGAGCGCGTCTGAATAGAACCCCTGCTCCTTGGCCAGCCGCTCGAAGGTCTCGTTGACGAAGGTGAGGACCCGCTCTCCCTCCGGCTGCTTGACCCGGTGCTGGAAGGCGAGCGCGAAGATCGGCTCGATCCCGGACGAGCAGCCGGCGATCATCGAGATCGTGCCCGTCGGCGCGATCGTCGTGACCGTCGAGTTCCGCATGGGCTGGAGGGTCTTGTAGATCGACCGGCTCCAGTTCGGGAACGGCCCGCGCTCCTCCGCGAGCTTGGCCGACTGGTCGTGAGCCTTGTCCTTGACGAACGACATGAGCCGCTCGGCGAGGTCGATCGCCTCCTGGCTGTCGTACGGGATACCCAGGATGAAGAGCAGGTCCGCCCAGCCCATGATGCCGAGACCGATCCGGCGGTTGGCCTTCACCGTCTCGTTGATCTGCGGCAGCGGATACGGGTTCATCTCGATCACGTCGTCGAGGAACCGCACCGAGAGCCGAACCACCCGCTCCATCTCCTCCCAATCGATCGAGGCGTCGCCGTCCTCCTCGCCCCGCCGCGCAAACTTGGAGACGTTCAGCGAGCCGAGATTGCACGCCTCGTTGGGCAGCAGCGGCTGCTCGCCGCACGGATTAGTCGCCTCGATCAGACCGATCTCGGGGGTCGGGTTCGCCGGGCTCGCGTTGATCCGGTCGATGAAGACCATGCCGGGATCGCCGGTCCGCCACGCCGCGCGCACCATCCGCTGGAACACCTCACGCGCGGAGAGGCGATCCGTCACGCGCTTGGTGTGCGGGTTGACGAGGTCGTACTCCTCCCCCTGCGCCAGCGCCTCCATGAACGCGCCGGTCGCCGCCACCGAGATGTTGAAGTTCGTGATCCCGCCGTCGAGCTTGCAGTCGATGAACTCGAGGACGTCCGGATGGTCCACCCGGAGGATGCCCATGTTGGCGCCACGGCGGGTGCCACCCTGCTTGACGGCCTCGGTCGCTCCGTTGAAGACGCGCAAGAAGGACACGGGCCCCGACGCGCGGCCGCCGGTGGACGCCACGATGTCGTCCTTCGGCCGGAGTCGTGAGAAGGCGAACCCCGTGCCGCCCCCCGACTTGTGGATGATCGCGGCGGCCTTCACCGAGTCGAAGATCTCCTCCATGGAGTCCCCGACGGGGAGCACGTAGCAGGCCGAGTACTGCAGGCCGTTGCCCTTGCCCGCGTTCATGAGGGTCGGCGAGTTGGGAATGAAGTAGCCGTCGACCATGACGTCGTAGAAGGCCGTGGCGACCTCGTGGACCGCGGCAGGGCTGCGCCCGTACCGGGCCTCGCCGGCGGCGATGGACACTGCGACCCGCCAGCACATCTCCTCCGGCGTCTCGGCCACCTCGCCGTCCTTGCGCAACAGATAGCGCTCCCGAAGCACGCGCAGGGCAGATTCGGTCCAGGTGCCAACCTTCGCCGGGCGGGTCTCAGAGTTCACTACTGGTCCTACGGAAGCGGCAGTGGACTTGGCCAACTCTCTTCGTCCGGAAGTTGCGTCAGCCTGCATCTCAGACTCCCCCTCTCGGCACGGACGTCGCCAGCCTCGGATCATGAACGATGGACATCAGATGATCCCCGAACCGTCTATTCTCAACCAAGAAGTGCCCTCGAAGGCTTCCTAAGTCGAGTTTCTCTGTCTCAAGTGTGGGACATGAGGTTGAAAACGTCGCGTACATTCCCGAACCGCGGTCTGCAGGTGCATTGCGCGGAATGAAGCAACGCGTACCCTCAGGCCGCACCGACCAAAGGATGCGGAGCTTCTTCGTAGAACCCATGCGCGCGGAAAATCTCCACACTAGAAAGAGTGTTGGCCAGACACTGAGTTGACCGATGCGGACAACCGTAGCCCTGACAGACGATTGGAATTGTCTGGCCAATTGCAGAACGGAGGAGATCGAAGGGTCGAGCCCTGCGGCCGCAGGGAAGAATAGCTTCTCCGGCATTAACATCTCGGCCGCCGCCCGATCGCACAGATACTCTTCTCGCGCATAGCGAGCACACGGCGCTGCGGAGACAAGATCCCGATACTTCTGTGACGAATCGTCCAATACAAATGTATGAGCGATCTCGTGGCAGCAAGAGAAGTTTCGTCGCGCGATCGGTTCCTTCGAATCGAGCTCTATTATTAGGTCTGCGCCCTCACGGCGAAGCTGGCCAGAGGCCCCAAGATTGTCGCGCATGACAATCCGTCCGATTCCCTGCACTCTTGCCAGAAGTGCAGGATCGACCGGCGGAGAAGTGATCCCGGCCGCATCCACGAGGCTTCTTGCCTTGAGAATGAACAGCTCCAACGCATCGGCAGTATTCGGAACCCGAAGCCCCATGGTTCTAGCTGTCCTATTCGACGGGTCTGCCGCAGTTGTCGCAGCGTCCCGAACGAACCGCCCGGTGACAGTGCGGGCAAATGCTGGATCCTAGGTCCAGGAACAGTTGGGTTTCCCGTCGGGCTGGCCGCTGCGCTAAGGCTCCGTCAGACAAAACCGGTCCGGGCATTTCTCCCGTCACTAGCCACTGCAAAGGCTTGTCGAGCACGTCGGCCAATCTCTCCAGAATCAAGTGTCCGAAATCCGTTTCATCAACCTGTCCCATCTCGATCATTTCGATTCTTTCGACATTGATCCCGGTCAAACGCGCCAAGGTTTTTCTGCTTATCCCGCGCTCTTCCCGAGCCTTCTGCACTCGCCTGCCAAAGCCCCTATTTCGGCCCATAGTTCTTTCGCCTCATCGGTCCGACCGTGCTTATGAGAACACCCAGCGTAAGGGGATCGTTTGTCGCGGCACCGGATGGCCGATATCCATCTGGGAAGAATACCTCCTATATCTTGTGGTGACGCGGACTGTAACACGCATGATATAGCGTGGGTCAAGAAAAAACGGAAGTTGGGCGTCGCCCGGCCGTACGCCGGGCATTGTCGGGCGGCGTGATATCCTCGGCGGGAGAACAAGGAGAATTGGATGAGGATCGGGTCGCTCCTCGCGGGTGTTGCCGCGGTCGTTGTGCTCGCCGTGCTTCCCGCCGCCGTCTCGGCGCAGGCTCCTCCGGCCCAGCCACCCCAGCCGGCCGCGCAGTCGGCGCCTCCGGCCCCGGCGCCGACCGGTCCGCCACCGGAGCCGATCGCGGTCCTCTCGCTGGACGAAGCGGTCGCGATCGCGCTGGAGCAGCAGCCGCTGATCCTCGTGCGGCTCGGCCAGTATGCCGCGGCGCGCTATCGCGTGAACCAGGAGTTCTCGGCGCTCCTGCCCCAGCTCTCGGGTAACGTGTCCGCGACGAAGAGCAGAAATGTGGTCGGCGCGACGACTTCTCAGGCGCTCGCGAACCCAATCGTCGTCGAAACTCGCGCGGCCAGGACGTCCCGCGACTTCGGCGAGGGGTTCGCCGGCCAGGTGACGATGTCCCAGCTCCTCTTTGACTTCGGCAAGACCCTCGCGGCCACGGACGCCAAGAAGAAGGAGGCCCAGGTCGCGCTCGAGAGCATCGAGCTCCAGCGTCAGCTGATCACCCAGTCGGTGAAGGAGGCGTACACCAACGTCAACTTCGCGCAGCGGCTCATCCTCGTCCAGAAGCAGGCGCTCGAGCGGGCAGAGCTGAACTACAAGTCCGCCAAGGGCTTCTTCGAGGTGGGGACACGGCCGAAGTCGGAGGTCGCGCGCGCGGCCGTGGACGTCGCCAACGCGAAGGTGGACCTGATCCGCGCCGTCAACGCCGAGCGCACCGCCAAGGTCGCCCTCAATACCGCGATGGGGTACCAGGCGGACCGGCCTCTCCGGATCCAGGACAACCTGGTCTACACGCCGACCGAGGTCGACACCTTTCCGAAGCTCATGGACGAGGCGCTCCGGCAGCGGCCCGAGTACCGGCAGGCCAAGCTAACCGTGGAAGCCAACGAGGCGCTCGAGCGCCGGACCTTCCGCAACTTCTTCCCAGACATCACGGGCACGGGCACGTACGGCGGGGCACGGACGGACCTCAACGAGCAGTGGTCGGCAACGCTCAACCTGAGCTGGTCGCTCTACGACGGCGGCAAGCGGATCGCCCAGTACCAGGAGGCGAAGGCCAACACGCAGGCCAGCCGCGCGAGCGTCAAGGCGACCGAGCTCGACATCTCCAAGGAGGTCGAGTCGGCGCAGATCGCGGTCCAGGAAGCCAGCGAGCGTATCCAGGCGGCGCAGACGGCCGTCGAGTCGGCGCAGGAGAACTTCCGTCTCGCCCAAGGCCGCTTCGACGCGGGCGTCGGCACGATCCTGGACCTGACCGACGCCCAGCTCTCGCTCACGCAGGCCCTGAACGGCGAGGCTCAAGCCCTCGCCGACTACCGCATCGCCCTCGCCCGCATCGATCGCTTCGTCGGCCGTCGCTGATTCATGTAGAAATACCGCGGTGATGGCCTACGTCTAAGCGGCTGATGCGGCGCGTCGTCTCGGTGATCGTGGTGGCGGGTCTCGTGGGTCTCGGCGTCTGGGGGTATTTCTACGCCCAGAGCCGCGGCAGTCAGCCCAAGTTCCGCACCGCCCGCGCCGAGCGAGGGCCCCTCGCCGCGGCCGTCTCGGCCACGGGCAACCTCAATGCGGTCATCAACGTCCAGGTGGGCAGCCAGGTCTCCGGCCAGATCAAGGAATTGCTCGTCGACTTCAACTCCGTTGTCCGGAAGGGCCAGCTGGTGGCCCGCATCGATCCCGAGATCTTCGAAGCCAAGGTCGCCCAGGCCAAGGCCGACGTCCAATCGGCACAGGCCATGATCCTGAACCAGCAGGCGCAGATTGAAAAGGCGCGCGCGGACGTCGAGAACGCGCGCGGCGCGCTGGCCGAGCAAAAGGCGCTGACCGCCAAGGCCCAGGTGTCGATGCTCGACGCCAAGCGGGACCGTGACAGGAAGAAGGAGCTCTTCACGCGCGAGCTGATCGCCAAGGCCGACGACGACACCGCGCAGGCGACCTACGACGCCGCCATCGCCCAGCTCGACTCGGGCAAGGCGAAGGAGCAGGCGCTGAGCGCGGGAATCCAATCCGCGGCGGCCCAGCTCAAGGTGACGCAGGCGATGCTCGATTCGGCACGCGCCCAGGTCCAGCAGAAGGAGGCGGCGCTCCGCCAGGCGCAGCTCGACCTGGACCACTGCCGGATCACCGCTCCCGTCGACGGTGTCGTCGTGTCGCGCGCGGTGGATGTCGGGCAGACCGTGGCAGCGAGCCTCCAGGCGCCGGTGCTCTTCACCATTGCCGAGGACCTGAGCAAGATGCAGGTGGAGACGAGCGTCGACGAGGCCGACATCGGCCGCCTCAAGGAGGGTGATCGGGCGACGTTCACGGTGGACGCGTACCCTGGGCGCACCTTCGCGGGCACGGTCACACAGATGCGCAAGGCGCCGCAGATCATCCAGAACGTGGTCACCTACACCGTGATCATCGCCGTCGACAACGCCGACCGCCGGCTGCTGCCGGGCATGACGGCGAACGTGAAGATGACGGTCGCCCAGAAGACGAACGTCCTCATGGTGCCGAACGCGGCGCTCCGGTTTCGGCCGCCGGGCGAGGCACCGCCAGGGCCGCAGCCGGGAGCGGGCGCGGGAGCGCAGGCCGGCGGCGGAGGCGGCGGCGGACAGCCGTCGCTCGAGCAGATCCGCGAGCGGCTCGTCAAGGGCCTCAGCCTCACCGAGGAGCAGCAGAAGAAGCTCGACCCGATCCTCCTCGAGAGCCGCGAGCAGATGCAGCAGGCACTCCAGGGGCTGTCGGCGCAGGAGCGGCAGATGCGGGGCGCGCGCACCCGCGAGGCGACCCGGTCCAAGATCCGCGAGATCCTCACGGCCGAGCAGCGGGCGAAGTTCGACGAGAGCGCCGGCGGCGCTGACCGGCGCACGGGACTCTCCGGCCGCGCCTGGATCGTCGGTCCCGACGGCAAGCCTGCCGCCGTGACGCTCACGCTCGGCATCACCGACGGCACATCGACCGAGGTGCTCGCAGGCAACCTGAAGGAAGGCCAGGAGGTCATCGTCGGCCTCACGGGCGCCGTACGCCCGGGCACCACCGGCGGGCCCCGGCTGAGGCTCTAGCGTGCCGCCGATCATCGCGACCGAGGGCATCGTCAAGGACTATCACCTCGGCGGGCACACCGTGCATGCGCTCAGGGGCGTGACGGTCGCGATCGAGCGCGGCGAATTCGTCGCCGTCATGGGCCCGTCGGGCTCGGGCAAGTCGACGTTCATGAACCTCCTCGGCTGTCTCGACACGCCGACCGCCGGCTCCTACTTCCTCGACGGGCGCGACGTCGCGCGCCTCTCGCGCGACGAGCTCGCCCGGATCCGCAACACCCGGATCGGATTCGTCTTTCAGATATTCAACCTGCTGCCGCGGACGACCGCCCTCGAGAACGTCGAGCTGCCGCTGCTCTACGGGGGCCTCACCGCACGCGAGCGACGCGAGCGGGCCCGTGCGAGCCTGAAGGCGGTCGGTCTGGCCGATCGCGAGAGCCACCATCCGAGCCAGCTCTCTGGCGGCCAGCAGCAGCGGGTCGCCATCGCTCGGGCCCTCGTGAACGACCCGGCGGTGATCCTCGCCGACGAGCCCACGGGCAACCTCGACACGCGGACGAGCGTCGAGATCCTGGCCCTCCTGCAGCGCCTGAATCGTGAAGGGCTCACGATCGTGCTGGTCACGCACGAGCCCGACATCGCCGCCTGCGCGCGCCGCATGCTCCTGTTCCGCGACGGACGGCTCATCACGGACCGGCGCACCGAAAAGCCTCTCGACGCGGCGGCGGCCCTGGCGGCCCTGCCGGCCGAGGAAGAGGACGCGGCGGCATGAATCCGCTCCAGTCGATGCGCATCGCCGTCCGCTCGCTCCGGGTCAACAAGCTCCGGAGCGCCCTGACGATGCTCGGCATCATCATCGGCGTCGGCGCCGTGATCGCGATGATCGCCGTCGGCGCCGGCGCGCAGGCGCGGGTCGCCGAGCAGATCCAGTCGCTGGGCTCCAACCTCATCATCGTGCTCTCGGGCAGCACGAACGCCGGCGGCGTCCGCCTCGGCATGGGCAGCCAGCTGACGATCACGGAGGACGACGCGACGGCCATCGCCCGCGAGATCCCCGCGGTCCAGGTGGCCGCGCCCTCCCAGCGCGGCAACGCCCAGGTGGTCTACGGCAATCTGAACTGGGCGACGGGGGTGATGGGCGTGACGCCCGACTACTTCGAGGCGCGCGACTGGGAGGTGATCGAGGGCCGCCCGATCGGCAGCGAGGACGTGGACGGCGCCGTGAAGGTCGCGCTGCTGGGCCAGACGACGGCGCTCAACCTGTTCGGCGACGCGGACTCGCTCGGCCAGATCATCCGGATCAAGAAGGTCCCCTTCACCGTCATCGGGCTCCTCGACCGCAAAGGGCAGAACTCCTGGGGCCAGGACCAGGACGACATCATCCTGATCCCGCTCACGACGGCGAAGAAAAAGGTCCTTGGCTCGAGCCAGGCGAACAAGCGGGCCGTCGGCGGGATCTCGGTCAAGATCCGCCCCGACGAGGACATGGGCGAGGCCGAGGAGCAGATCCGCGCGCTTCTCCGTCAACGCCACCGGCTGCAGCCGAGCCAGGACGACGACTTCTGGCTCCGGAACCTCTCGGAGCTCGTTCGGACCCAGGAGGAGTCGTCACGGGTCATGACCGATCTCCTCGCGGCGATCGCGTCGGTCTCGCTGCTCGTCGGGGGCATAGGGATCATGAACATCATGCTCGTCTCGGTCACCGAGCGGACGCGCGAGATCGGGCTGCGGATGGCCGTCGGCGCCCGCGGCCGGGACATCCTCACCCAGTTCCTCGTCGAGGCGGTGACCCTCTCGCTCATCGGCGGCATCATCGGCATCGCGGTCGGTCTCGGCGGCTCTCACGCCATCAGCTACTTCGCCGGCTGGCGCACGCTCATCTCGGCCGAGTCGATCGTGATCGCGTTCGGCTTCGCCGCGGCGATCGGCGTCTTCTTCGGCTTCTATCCGGCGCGCAAAGCCGCGCGCCTGGACCCAATCGAAGCGCTCCGCTACGAGTAGCGTCGCGGCGGCGGCGCTGTCGCGGAGCGTTGCGATCGGGGTGCGGACGCGCGGCCGTCAGGTCGAAGTGCATCGCTCTCCGCCCCCCTCTGCTATGGTCTAGCGCGATGGCGGGCGCGCGACGCTCGACGACCCGCGCCGGACGTCCCCGGCCGGCCAAACGACGCGCGCGCCCCGCGCCCCGGCCGACCGAAGCAGAGGCGCGTCTGCTCGCGCTCGCCCGCGAGCTCGACCGCCTGCCGCTCGAGAGCGCCTTGCACGCGCTCGCCACCGCCCACGGTCCCGCCGCGCCGCTGCCCCGCGCGGTGTTTCAGGTCTGGCTCCGGAGCCGCGGTGACAAGACCGCCGCCCTGGCGCTCGCGTGGGCGCGGGAGCAGCTCCGGCTTGCGCTGCGTGACGCGCTGGCGCGGACGCCCACCGGGGGGGCCGCCCGGCGCCATCTCGACGACGACGCCCTCGCCTGGATCCTCCTCGCGGTCGCCGAATCGCTCGCTCACGAGCCGCCCGCCGCCGTCGCCGACCGGTTACGCGCCATCCTCGCGCTCGCCGTACCGACGGGTACCTGAGCGCCGAGCTCCGGGAGCACGCGCGCCGCACGTTCGTCCGCCGCCGCCCCGCGATTGACACCTCCGGCGGCCGTCCGATAGAGTGCGCGCGATGCTCCGGCGCGCGTGTTTCGCCCCCACCCTCGCCGTCGCCCTCGCGCTCTGCCCCGCCGCGCCGGCGCGCGGTGAGACACCGGTGGAGACGGCGAGGGCCCTCGTCGAGCGTTATCACGAGGACATCACCGGACTCGATCGCGCCCGGGACCTCCTCGAGACGGCGCTCGCCGCCGACCGCCGCGTCGACACGCTGGTCTACCTCTCCTACGTGTGCTATCTGCAGGGCGATCTGCGCGCGACGACGGCCGAGGAGAAGCTCGCCGCCTACGGCCGCGGACGCGAGCTGGGGCAGCGCGCCGTCGAGCTCGCGCCCCGGAGCCACGACGCGCATCTGTGGTACGCGATCAACACGGGCCGGTGGGGCCAGGCCAGGGGCATGCTGCGCGCGATGTTCCTCCTGCCGACGATCCGCGAGGAGATCGACATCCTCTTCACGATCGACCCGCGCTCGGTCCGGGCGCACTCGCTCGCGGGCAACGTCTTCCTGCGTCTCCCCGCCCTCTTCGGCGGCGACCGCGACAAGGCCGAGGCCCATTTCAAGAAGGCGCTCGAGATCGACCCCCGATATACCGTGGCCCGCGTCGACCTCGCGCAGGTGCACATCACGAAGGGGCGGTTGGCCGAGGCCCGGCGCGAGCTCCGGCGCGTCCTCGACGAGCCCGCCCCGACCATCGTCGCCGACTGGACCGTCAAGGACCTCCCACGCGCCCGCGAGCTGCTCGAGTCCATCAAAGACAAGAGGTAGCGATCGGCGAGGTCATCCGGCGGCTCCGGCGCACCGCGCCGCGCTGGAACCCCACGGCCCTCGCCGTTATCGCCGACCGCGACCGCGACCCGTTCCGGGTGCTGATCGCCTGCATCCTCTCGCTGCGCACCCAGGACACGACCACCGGCCCGGCCTCCGAGCGCCTCTTCGCGCGCGCAGACACGCCGCAGAGGATGCGGCGGCTCGCGCCGCGGGAGATCGAGCGGCTCATCTATCCGGTCGGCTTCTACCGGACGAAGGCCCGCGTCGTGCTCGGAATCTGCCGCGACCTGATCGAGCGCTTCGAGGGCACGGTGCCCGACGAGATCGACGCGCTCCTCACGCTGAAGGGCGTGGGGCGCAAGACCGCCAATCTCGTCGTCACGATGGCGTACGGCAAGCCGGGCATCTGCGTGGACACGCACGTCCACCGGATCTCGAACCGTCTCGGCTACGTGCGCACACGCGACCCGGAGGGCACCGAGATGGCGCTCCGGGCCACGCTGCCTCGCCGCTACTGGATCGGCTACAACGATCTCCTGGTCGCCTTCGGCCAGAACGTCTGCGCGCCGGTCTCGCCGCGATGCAGCGTCTGTCCCGTCAGGACGCTCTGCCGGCGCGTGGGCGTGACAACCTCGCGGTAGACCGGAGCGCGCGGAGCGTCGCGAGGTTGCGCCTGTCGGCGCGCGGCTCCGGGTCCTTCGGCGTCTCGAGCACTTTCGGCACGCGCGCGAACCGGCGGTCGTTCAGGAGCAGCCGGAAGGGCGCGAGTCCGATCCCGCCGCGGCCGATGTGCTCATGCCGGTCCAGGGCCGAGCCGAGCGTCGACGCGGCGTCGTTGAGATGAAACGTCAGCACCCGGCCGACACCGACCTCCGCGGCGCACTCCGCCATCGCCCGACGCCAACCCTGTTCCGTCCGGATGTCGTATCCCGCGGCGAAGAGATGGCACGTGTCGAGGCACACACCCGCGCGCTCCGCGCCGCGTGTGCGCGCGAGGATCGCGCCCAGCTCGCCGAAGCTGCGCCCCAGCGCGCCGCCGGCCCCCGCGGTGTTCTCCAGCGCGACCTTCACACGGTAGCCCGGCGTCGCGTCCAGCGCCTGGTCCACCGCCCGCGCCACGCGCGCGACGCCCGCCGCGGCGCCGGACCCGAGGTGCGAGCCCGGGTGGATCACGACGCACAGGAGCCCGAGCGCCTCCGCCCTCTCCAGCTCATCGATGAACGCCTTCACCGCCCGCCGCCACGCCGCAGCGTCCGGAGCGGCGAGGTTGATCAGGTACGAGGCGTGGGCGAAGGCCCAGCGGATGCCCGTGGACCGCCGCGCCGTGGCGAACGCCCGCGCGTCGGCGTCCCTGAGCGGCGGCGCCGCCCACTGTCGCTGGTTGCGCAGGAACAGCTGGACGGCGCCGCACCCGACGTCCCGCCCGCGCTCGAGTGCCAGGGCGAGGCCCCCGGCGATCGACATGTGGGCCCCGAGCTCGTCCACGACCACGGCCGGCAGGGTAGCACGCGCGCCTTGACCGGATGCCGGACGGATGTTAAAAACCCCTTAGTTCTTTCACTGAACCGACTGGTTCTGGAGGTCGAATGGATCCGCGGACGATCGAGTCGCCGCTCACGACCACGTTCGAGTTCGACTACGCGCCGGAAGCGCCCGACCTCCGCCGCCTCTACGAGAACGCCAAGCGCGACCAGTGGAACGCCTCCCGCGACATCGATTGGGCCGCTCCCGGCTCGTCGGACGGCCGCGCGATCACCGACGAGCTCGTGGATCTGTACGGGAGCCCGTTGTGGAACCGTCTTTCAGAGACCGACCGGGTCGCGCTCAACCGACGCGTCGCCGCGTGGCGACTCTCGGTGCTCATGTACGGCGAGCAGGGCGCGCTCCTCGCCTGCAGCCAGCTCGTGGACGTCGTCCAGGGCGCCGACCAGAAGTTCTTCCAGGCGACCCAGGTCGTGGACGAGGCGCGGCACAACGAGGTGCTCGACCGCTATCTCCGCGAGCGGCTCGACGGGCTCACCTATCCGATGCCGGCCAACGAGCGCGACCTCTTCGACTCGATCCTGTCGGAGCCGCGCTGGTACCTCAAGACGATCGCGCTCCAGCTTGTCGCCGAGACCTTCGCCGTCTCCCTCTTCAAGCTCATGGCCGAGAGCGCGCGCGATCCAGTCCTCGGCGACGTCTGCCGGCGTATCCTCATCGACGAGTCCCGTCATATGGGATTCGGCATGCTGGCGCTGCCCGCGGTCATTCGTGAGGCGTCGGAAGGCGAGCGGCGCGAGATGGAGGACTATACCTGCTTCGCGCTCGAGAAGACCCTGACCGGCTTCTTCCCGCTCGAGGCCTACCAGGACATGGGCTTCGGTCCGGCCCAGATCGAGGAGATCAAGCGCTACCGGCGCGAGACCGCGGCGCGCAACGACTACGCGCCGTTCCGCAAGTATTTCAAGCGCGACATGCACGGCTCGATGGTCGCCAACCTGGCGCGCCTCGGCCTGCTCACCGAGCGCGTGCGGCCGCGTCTCGAAGCGCTCGGCGTCAGCCTTCCGCCGGCGGCCTGACCGGCCCGACGAGGGCCGCGAGCCGCCCGGTCCGATACCGCCAGAGCGCCCGGATCTGCCGTCCCACCAGAAGGGCGTGCGCCAGGCGTCCGACGGGGCCCGCCGGCAGCCGATAGGTCACCCGGTCCTCGACGCACGTGGCGCCCCGCTCCTCCAGGAACCGGTGCCGGTGCTCCCAGCGCGCGTACGGGCCGCGTACCTGGACGTCGACGAAGCGGAAGGGCGGGTCCCACTCGCGGATGAAGGCGCGCCAGCGGACGGGCACGCCCAGCCACGCTACTCGGAGATCGATCACCGCCCCCGCCACGAGGGCGGCTGGCGCGTCGAGGATCCGCAGCCGGAGCGACCTCGGCGTGAGCTGCGCGAGGTTGGCGGGGTCGGCGAAGAACGCGAACACCTCGACGCGCGGCCGCGCCAGCCACATGCGGTGCTCGAACACGTAGTCGGCCATGACCTGAGCGAAGATCAGGCGGTGCGGTCAGGGCGGGACCGCGCCAGGTCTCGGGCCAGGCTCGAACGGGCCAGGATCCGGTTCACCATCACAGCGGTGACCGACGACCGGAGATCAGCCCGCGCCTGGTCCGCCGCCTGACGCGCCAGCGCCTCGGCTGCTGATCGACGCCCTGTGCCGCGCGCCTCCACATCGTTCACTGTCGTAAGAATTCGACGAGAGCAGGGATATCAGTAGCGAGCGCCGGCGCTGGTGTCATTACGCGACTGACACGCTTCGGCCTGTAACCCTCCGGATAGCCACCGCGCACGAGCTTGGCATCCAGCAGCTCCCGCGACGATCCTTTGATTGGCGGACCGACCGGCCCCGTCTGGGCCGGATCCATGGCGTGACACGCCGTACACTGGCTTAAATAGATCTGCCGCCCACGTTCGGCAAGCGGCGGCGTCCCCGCTTGTTGCTCGGAGCACGCGCCCATCACGGCCGCGACCGCCGTCGACAGGACCACTCGCCCCCACGCTGACACCCGCGGGCTGCGGGAAAACCTCGTTGCACGGCTTGGTTGACCGATGCCCGCCGTCACTCCTTTGGACGCAGGAACCCGAACTCGTACACGAGCCCGGCTAGGCCGCCCCCGACCAGCGGACCAATCCAGAAGACCCAGTGGTTTTCCCACGCGCCGGCCACAAGGGCAGGGCCGAAGCTCCTCGCCGGGTTCATTGACGCGCCGGTGACGGGTACGCCTGCCCCGGTCGCCCCTAACCCAGCTTCTTCACCTCGGCAAGTATGTTGTCCGGCTCGGGGAGGTTCGGGCGCTGGTAGCGCTCGATGAACCGCACGATGCCGCCCTTGTCGACGACGAAGGTCGCCCGGACGCTCGCGTTCCATTCGGGCCAGTAGACGCCGTAATCTTTCGCCACCGTGCGGTGGACGTCGGACAGCAGCGGATAACGGCTGATGCCGACCGATTTGGCCCAGTTCTCGTGGCTGAAGGGACTGTCGCAGGAGATACCCAGCACCTGGGTATTGGCCGCCTCGAAGTCGCTCACGCGCTTGTCGAAGGCGGGCATGCAGGTGCTTCAGCCCGGCGTCCAGTCGAGTACATAGAAGAGCAGGACGACGTTCTTGCCCCGGTAGTCGCTGAGCTTGATCTCCTTGAGGCCGATCATCTTCAGCGTGAAGTCGGGCGCGGTGTCACCCACGTTGAGCGTCTTGTTGTCGGTGCTCACTTCGTCGATCCTCCTCTGGCCAGTCTACGCGGTTCGCGCGTCATCATAGCACGCTCGCCGCCGGCGACGCGCGTCGGTGGCTTGCGCACGGCGCGCCAGAGCTGGGCGCGCTGGCTCTCCAGCGGCGTCTCCTCGGCGCCCACGTAGCCGGCCGCCGTCACCACACGGCCCGTTTCCCACACGCGCTCGAGCCGCGCCACCCCGCGCGCGTCGCGCAGGGCGTGGTGGTCCACGATCGCGCGACATCCGGTCGTCTCGACGATCCGGACCAGGTTGTCGACCGCGCGCTCGATCGCCGACGCGCCCAGGGCCCGCTCGAGGTACGTGGGCGGACCGGAAAGATAGAGGAGCGTCGGCCGCTCCTGGATGATCCACGCCGTCGCGACCGGCGACAGCGGACCGAGCACGTCGGAGGCGAACACGAATCGCTCGCGCTCGGCGACGTCCACGACGGTGAGCGCGACCACCGTGCCGAGGGTGGTCCCGTCGGGCCCGTGCGGCAGCGGCGGAGACGCGCGCAGCTCGAGCGCGCGCTCGCGGAGCGTCCAGCCCTCCGCCGCGGTCACGCGCGCCTGGCCCGCCAGCGCCCGCCACAGCGCCTGCCCGCGCCGTCCCTGTGCGCCGCCGAGCCGCTTGGGGTCGCGCGCGACGACCGTGCGGCCCGTGTACGACGCCGGATCCGAGCGGTAGTGGTCGTCGTGATAGTGGCTCACGAACACGAACTCCGCGCGCGCCGCGTAGGCCGAGATCCGGTCGTTGGCACGCCGGAGCGCCTCCCACTCCGCGTCCGCCGGCGGCAGGCCGAAGCGTGCGGCCGCGAGACTCGCGCCCGGGTCGACGAGGATCGACGTGCCGGCGGCCTCCACGAAGGTCGCCATCGAGCGGACGCCGAGCGATTCGGCGGCGAGCGGAACGACCCTCACGTCTGTCGCCGGCGTGCCGCGCGCGTGATGTCGAGCTTCATCGCGTCGCGCCTTCGGAGCACCTCACAGAACGAGCTGGGCCATGAGGCGCACTGCCGCCGCGTCGCCGGCCACCATGAGCGTCGTGACACCGGCCGCGCTCCACTCGGTCACCCGCTCCCGGATCCGCTCGCGCGGTCCGCACAGGGCGACCTCGTCGACCAACGCATCCGGCACCGCCGCGGCGGCCTCGTCCTTGCGTCCGGCCAGATAGAGGTCCTGGATGCTCTCGGCGGCCGCCTCGTAGCCGTAGCGTCGCGCGACGTCGTTGTAAAAGTTGCGCCCGCGCGCGCCCATGCCGCCGACGTACAGCGCCAGGCGCGGCTTGACCGCCGCCCGGCAGGCGCCCGCGTCGTCGCCGACGACGACGTGCACCAGCGGCATCACGTCGAACCGCCGCTCGGCGTCCGTGCCCGCCTTCCCCGCGGCACGGAACCCGTCGTCGAGCCACTCGCGGAACATCGCCATCCGGCGCGGCGAGAAGAACACCGGGATCCAGCCGTCGGCGATCTCGGCGGCGAGCGCGACGTTCTTCGGCCCGATCGCGGCCAGGTAGATCGGGAGCGTCGCGCGGCCGTGGAGGATCGACTTGAGCGGCTTCCCGAGGCCCGTGGCACCGGGACCCGCGTACGGAATCTGGTAGTACTCGCCGCGGTACTCGACCGGCTTCTCGCGGCCGAGGATCGCGCGAACGACCTCGACGTACTCCCGGGTCTTCTTGAGCGGCTTGCCGAAGACCTGGCCGTGCCAGCCCTCGACCACTTGAGGCCCGGACACGCCGAGGCCGAGGCGGAACCGTCCGCCCGACAGCGCGTCGAGCGTCATCGCGGTCATCGCCGTGCACGCGGGTGTGCGCCCCGCGATCTGCATGATGGCCGTCCCGACGTGGATCCGCGTGGTCCTGGCGGCGAGCCACGCGACGGGCGTGACCGCGTCGGAGCCGTAAGCCTCGGCCGACCACACCGAGCTGTACCCGAGCCGCTCGGCCTCGAGGACTTTGTCGGCGTCGAGGGCCACCGCCGCCCCCGAGTAGTTGAGGTTCAGCGCCAGCTGCATCGCAACCCTCCGCTATCAAGCCGAAGGGGGCTACGCCCCCCCTCGGACTCCCCTGCCACGCCGAAGGGGGCTACGCCCCCCTCGGACTCCCCCGGCACGCCGAAGGGGGCTACGCCCCCCTCGGACTCCCCCGGCACGCGACCGCGCCTACGTCCCGCTCGGTCTCCCCC
>JBOHQB010000290.1:0-3483 GCA_050731995.1 Candidatus Rokuibacteriota bacterium | reverse complement strand
CAGCCCCCTTCTCGCCGCCTCACGCCTTCAGCTCCCTCTTCAGCTCGTTGAAATAGCGCCAGTCGGTGCCCTGGGCGATGATCCTCTGCGGGCTGGACTTGATCATCTTCGCCTCGTGGAGCCGCAGGGCGTAGAAGCGAATCGAGTCCGCGGGGTCGTACTCGCGCCACCGACCGTACGGAACGTCCTTCATCGTCTGCAACGCATAGTCGTACGAGCTCGTGAACCCGCGTTCGACGATAGTACGCGCTGCTCGGTCGGGCTCCGTCGCGCAGATCCTGTCCGCTTTCAATATCGCGCGGATGGCCCGCTTGGTCGCGATGGGATTGCGGCGGACGAACTCGCGGTTGCTGAACACCATGCAGCAGAAGTACTGCGACCACGGACGATCTTTTGCCGTGTTGACCACGACGTGGCCGATTCGCTTCGTCCGCATTTCCTGCGGCTCCGGTGGGAAGCCGAGGTAGGCGTCAACCTTGCCCTCCGCGAGAAACTGGATGGCCTCCGCGCCGGACTTTTCCACCCACCGAATGTCCCTGGCCGGGTTGAGCCCGACCTGCACCGCCATGATGGAGATAAACGCTCGGCGGCCTCTATCGGCCACGGCGACGGTCTTGCCCATCAGGTCCGAGATTTTGCGGATACGTGGGGTCCCGACCAGCTCGTAACAGCCGAGGTGGAGTCCAGCGACGATGACGATCGACCCACCGCCATCCAGCTCCATGATGAGATCGAGAGCGGTTTCCGCGCTGAGGTCGACGCTGCCGCTCGCCACGGAGCTGGCGATCTGGGGCAGCGCCATTTCCACGTACTGCACGTCTGTGAATCCTTCCCCCCGGAGCAGATCCTCGGCGACGTACAGCGCGGCCAGACAGATCGCCGGCACCTTGGCGATGCGGATCCGCTTGGTCTCCGGTGGCGGCTCGGCAGCAGCCGGTTCAGGATCCATGCCGACGAACCCGGCTGCGGTCGCAGCGGTCAGCCCACCCAAGAACTCACGTCGGCACAGGGCTTCCATGGAAGCCTCCTTCACCGGCCACACGGCGACGAGTCGCTTGAGTATGGCACACGCTCAGCGCTCCTCAATCAACTGGTCCGCCAGCCGCCGCAGTGAGGGCGGGATGGAAGCCTACTAGCGTCAATCGTTCTCGGCGCCGGGGCTTGGTCGCTGACGAGATCTACCGCGGCTAAGTATTGCGCGAGAGTAATTAGCTCGGCGCCTCGAGGAATGCCAGGACTTCCCGAGCGACGAGCTCCGGGGCTTCCCGCATCATGAAGTGGCCGACCCCGTCCACGCGCTTGAGGGTGAGATTCGCGAAGTACTCCGGCAGGCGGTCTGCCCACGCGATCGGCAGGATCGAGTCCGAATCGCCCCAGAGGACGAGCGTGGGCTGGGCGATGCGGAGCTTCTCGGGCGGTACGTCGGCCTGGCTCGTCCGCACGCGGTCGAAGGCCTTGTAGTACGCGAAGCCGCCGCGGAGCGCGTCGGGCTGCGAGTACGCGTCCACCCAGTGCTCGAGCTCGGCCTCGGTCACCCAGTCCTTCTTGCCTGACCAGTGCGTGAGGAAGTGGCGGAGGTACGTGCGCGTCGCCTCACGGGTCGCGCCGACGACGTCGTGGGCCCACGGCTGCGTGTGGAAGATCTGGTACCAGATCTCGCGCGTGTGGCCGGGCTCGCGCCAGCGCCGGCCGATGCCCGGGTAGGGCGGGTCGAAGAGCACGAGCCGCGAGACGAGGTCGGGGAACATGAGCGCCATCGGCTGCGCGACGGTCGCGCCGATGTCGTGGGCGACGATCGCGATCTTCTGGAGCCCCAGCCCCCGCACGAGCGCGGCGACCTCGCGCGCGACGACCTCGCGGACGTATCCAAGCTCGGGCGGCACGTCGGGCTTGTCGGAGTAGGCGAAGCCGCGCAGGTCGGGGACGATCACGTCGTGGCGGGCGGCGAGCGGCGGGATCACCGGGGCCCACTCGTACCAGAAGCCGGGCCAGCCGTGGAGGAGCAGCACGGGCGAGCCCGCGCCCTGGCGGACGTAGTGCAGGCGCACGCCGTCCACCTTTGCCTCGTGGTGCGTCCAGGGGCCGGCCGGACCGGTCACGTGGCGCTACGCGACTTCGAAGAGGCCCGCCGCGCCCTGCCCGCCGCCGATGCACATCGTGCACATGACGTACCGGGCGCCGCGCCGCTTGCCCTCGATCAGCGCGTGGCCGACCATGCGCGCGCCCGACATGCCGTAGGGATGGCCGATGGAGATCGCGCCGCCGTCCACGTTGAGGCGCTCCATCGGAATGCCGAGCTTGTCCCGGCAGTAGACGACCTGGACCGCGAACGCCTCGTTCAGCTCCCAGAGGTCGATCTGGTCCATCGTGAGGCCCACGCGCTGGAGCAGGCGCGGCACGGCGAAAACGGGGCCGATCCCCATCTCGTCGGGCTCGCACGCGGCGACGGCGTAGCCGCGGAAGATGCCGAGGGGCTGGAGCCCGCGCTTCTCGGCGAGCTTGCCGTCCATGACCACGCACGCCGACGCGCCGTCCGAGAGCTGGCTCGCGTTGCCCGCGGTGATGTGGCCCTTCTCGCCGGTGACGGGCTTGAGCGCGGCGAGGCCTTCGGCCGTCGTGTCGGCGCGGTTGCCCTCGTCCTTGGCGAGCGTGACGTCTTCCTCGCGCGTCTCGCCCGAGGCCTTGTCCACCACGACCTTCTTCGTCTTGAAGGGGACGATCTCGGCATCGAAGCGGCCGTCCTTCTGGCCGGCGGCCGTGCGCTGCTGGCTCGCCAGCGCGTACTCGTCCTGGGTCTCGCGCGTGATGTAGTAACGCTTGGCGACGACCTCGGCCGTCTCGATCATCGCCATGTAGATCTCGGGCTTGTGCTCTTCCATCCACGGCTCGCGCAGCCGGTGGAAGTTCATGTGCTCGTTCTGCACGAGGCTGATCGACTCGACGCCGCCGGCGACCATCACCGGGACCTTGTCCACGATGACCCGGTGCGCGGCCATCGCGATCGCCTGCATACCCGAGGAGCAGAAGCGATTGACGGTGACGCCGCCGGTTGTCACGGGCAGCCCCGCGCGCAGGACGGCGACGCGCGCCACGTTTTGGCCCGTCGACCCTTCCGGGAGCGCGCAGCCCAGGATCGCGTCCTCGACCTCGCCCGGCTCGACACGTGCGCGCTCGACCGCCGCGCGGATCACGTGCGCCGCGAGCGCGGCGCCGTGGGTGTTGTTGAGGGCGCCCCGGTAGGCCTTGCCGATACCCGTGCGCGCCGTCGAGACGATGACCGCGTCTGCCATGTTCCTCTCCTTGTGCTTGTCGAGGGGCACCACGGCGCCGCCGGGGGGCCCCGAGCGATGCCGGGGGAGTCCGAGGGGGGCGTAGCCCCCCTCGCTTGAACAGCTTGGGGGGCGCCCGGAGCCCCCCATGTTGTCAGACCGCGGCGGTGACCATGATCTCGATCAGGTACTTCGGGTCCGCCAGCTGCGCCTG